>NZ_JADBGC010000019.1:139377-186935 GCF_014892245.1 Microbispora sitophila
GGGGTCTCGCCGCCCCCGCCCCCCCCCCCCCCTCCCCCCCCGGGGGGGCCCCCCCCCCCCCCCCCCCCCCCCCCCCCCACGACGGCGACAGACGGCGGCTCAGGACAGGCCGAGCAGGCTCTTGAGGGGCTCCAACGCGAAGTACACGACGAACAGCGCGCCCACCAGCCACATCAGCGGGTGGAGCTCGCGTGCCCTGCCGCGGAAGACCTTGATGGCGATGTAGCTCACGAAGCCCGCGCCGATCCCGGCGGTGATCGAGTACGTGAACGGCATGAGCACGATGGTCAGGAACGCGGGGATCGCGGTCTCGAAGTCGCTGAAGTCGATCTCCTTGACCTGGGTCATCATCAGGAATCCGACGACCACGAGGGCCGGGGTCGCGGCCTCGAACGGCACGATCTCCGTCAGCGGGGCGAAGAACATGGCCAGCAGGAACAGCACGCCGGTGACGACGCTCGCCAGACCGGTACGCGCGCCCTCGCCGACGCCGGCCGCCGACTCGATGTAGGTGGTGTTGGACGAGACGCTGGCCGCGCCGCCGGCCGCCGCCGCGAGCGAGTCGACCAGCAGGATCTCCTTGGTGCGCTCGACGGTCCCGTCCTCCTGGACCAGGTTCGCCTGGCGGCCCACGCCGACGATCGTGCCCATCGTGTCGAAGAAGTCGGCGAGCATGAGCGTGAAGACGAACATCACGGCCGCCAGGCCGCCGATCTTGGCGAAGCTGCCGAACAGGCTGAACTGGCCGAGCAGCGACAGGTCGGGCAGCTCGATGAAGTTCTTCGGCCACGCGGGCACGTTGAGCGACCACCCGTTGGGGTTGCTCCCGTCGGGGGTCTGCGGCCCGATCTTGCCGATCGCCTCGACGATCATGGCGAGTACTGTGGTGCCGACGATCCCGAGCAGGATGGCGCCCTTGACCCTGCGGGCGACGAGGAAGGCCGTCACGAGCAGGCCGACGACGAAGACGAGCGTGGGCCACCCGGTCAGCGAGCCGTTGCCCAGCGCGCCGAGCTTGACCGGGACCGTGGTGTTGCTCGCGTCCGGCATGCGCCGGACGAACCCGGCGTCGACGAACCCGATCAGCGCGATGAACAGGCCGATGCCGACGCTGATCGCGGTCTTGAGCTGTGCCGGGATCGCGTGGAACACCGCCACGCGGAAGCCCGTCACCACGAGGATCGCGATGACGATGCCCTCGAGCACCACCAGGCCCATCGCGTCCTCCCACGACATCTGGCTGGCGATGCCGAAGGCGAGGAAGGCGTTCAGTCCGAGGCCGGTGGCCAGGGCGAACGGCACCCGGCCGAAGACGCCCATGATGATCGTGAGAATGCCGGCGGCGAACGCGGTGGCCGCGGCGACCAGCGCGATGTTGCGGTTGTTCCCGTCGCCGAGGAACTGGCCCGTCTTGTCGGCGACGGTGCCGATGATGAGCGGGTTGAGCACCACGATGTAGGCCATCGTGAAGAAGGTGGCGAAGCCGCCGCGGACCTCCTGTCCGACGGAGGATCCACGGGCTGAGATGGAGAAGTATCGATCGAGGAAATTAGGGGTGTTCATGGGGTTCGCATTCACGCGCGCAGAGTCGCAGGCCCTTACCATCCGCGGAAAGAGCCAGGGGAGCAGCGTTGTCCTTTCGTGACCGGTTTGTCATGAAGATACCGGCTCGCTGCCGCGACCTTCTAAGCTGGCTGGCGTGAGCGAGCGCCGGCCGGACCCCATGCCTCTCAGGACGAGGGACACCCTCACGATCCTGGTCGGGACGGCCCTGTGGGTGATCGCCCTGGCCGTCGTGTTGCTGGTGGTCAGACCGGCCGACCCGCGGCCGGTCTGGGTCTGCGTCGCGGGGATCGGCCTCGGCCTGTTCGGGGTCCTGTACATCCGCCGCCGCGACGCCCGGCTGCGCGACTCCGTTCCCGCCGCCGACGTCGGCGAGTCAGAACCCCGCCGCCCCTGAGGGGCGCTCCCACCACGTCAGGTGGGCGGCCGCCTCGGCCACCGGCTCGATGATCTCCCACGCCTCGGCGATCAGCCCGTCGTCGAGCCGCCAGATGTCGACGACCGCGATCTCCGGCCCGGCAGCGGGCAGCCTGCGCCGCGAGTGCATCACGACGAGATCACCGTCGGCCAGCACGTGCCGGATCTCCACCTGCATGCCGGCGAGCGGGACGAGCGCGGCGCGGACCGCGGCGAGCCAATCCGCCTTGGTCCTCGTCGCGTCCGGCCGGTGGTGGACGAAGTCGTCGCTCAGCGACGACGCGAGCGCGTCAACGTCACCGGTCGCGATCAGTGCCGCCAGTGCCTGTCGCACGATGCTCCTGTTGTCTGTGGTCATGTCCTTGGTTGGCATGGTCAGCAGTGTTTCCGCCGTTGGCGTGGATTGTCGATGAAGTGGCATTTCATCGGCGTACGGCTCGCCCGGGAGTAGCATCGGCGGCCATGCACACGGTCGGGGAACTGTTGCGGCGGTGGCGGCATCACCGGCGACTCAGCCAGCTGGATCTCGCGATCGCCGCCGACGTCTCGGCTCGCCACGTCAGCCTGGTGGAAACCGGCAAGTCCCACCCGAGCGCCGACATGATCCTGCGGCTCGCCGAACAGCTCGACGTGCCGTTGCGGGAGCGCAACCGGCTGTTGCTCGCCGCCGGCTTCGCACCCCGCTACGCGGAGCGGCCGCTCGACGGGGACGCGCTGTCGGCTGCCCGGGGTGCGATCGGGAGGGTCCTCCGGGCGCACGAGCCGTACCCCGCGCTGGTCCTCGACCGCCGGTGGAACATCGTGATGACCAACAGCGCCCTCGACCCGTTCCTCGCACACGTCGCGCCCGATCTGCTGCGGCCGCCGATCAACATGGTGCGGCTCGGGCTGGACCCGCGCGGACTCGCTCCGCACATCGTCAACCTGGCCGAGGTACGTGCGCTGCTGCGTATCCGGATCGGGCGTCAGCTCGTCGTCGCTCCCAGCGCCGAGCTCACCGCGCTCTACGAGGAGCTGCTGGCACCCGGTGCGGGCCGCGAGGACGCGCGGCACCCGATCGAGGCCGAGATCGCCGTTCCGATGATCTTCCGCTTCGGCGGACGGGAACTGCGGCTGTTCTCGACCACCACCACGTTCGGCACCCCGATGGACGTCACCCTGGACGAGGTCGCGATCGAGTCGTACTACCCCGCGAACGCGGAGAGCGCCGCGTACTTCACCTCGCCCGGCCGAGCCTCCTTCGACGTCCCCGGGCACCCCGCCTAGATCGAGGCCGTGGGGTCGAGGTCGGCCTCGGCGAGCAGCAGGGGGACCCGGGCGGGATCGCGCAGGAGCGCGGCCACGGCGAGGCGGTCGCCCCACTGGCCGGCCGCCCAGGCGAGGCCCCTCGCCAGACCGTCGACGCCGGTCGCGTGCACCGCGCCCTCGAAGAACCGCCACGGCACCGGACTGCCGTCCACGAGCAACTCGTCGTGCTCGACGTACGTCGCGGGGGCGCCGGGCAGCAGCGAGCGCACCTCGGGCGGCACGGGCCTTTCGGTTCCGGCCGAGGTGACCGCCCCGGTGACCACCTCACCGGCGAGCGGCAGGTCGAGCACCTCCGACAGCGCCTCGGCGAGGTCGAACGGCGCGAGCACGAGCGGCCGGTCCTCGACCAGGGCGAGCAGGTCGGGCGCCTCCACCACGACCGGGCCGTCCCCGACGTCCGCGACCGTGACCGTGCCCTTCAGCACGGCCCGTACGGCCTCGGGCGGACTCACCCGGGCGGGATCGACGGCCGCCAGCGCGATCCACAGGGACCGCAGCTGGGCCCGGTCGACCTCGAGCGACGAGTCGGCCAGCAGGTCGAGCAGCTCCTCCGGGCCGCCGTGCGAGTCGAGCAGGTCGGCGAGGGTGGACCGGACGCCGATCATCTTCAACGCGTCCTCGTCGATACCCGCCGGCGCCTCGCCGTACAGGCCGAACAGCAGCGGGTCGCCCGTCGGGAGCCGCAGCTCCGTCGGCCTGCGCCCGCCGAGCACCGGATGCCGCGACAGCCACCAGGCCGTGTACGACGGCACCTCGACGGTCTCCCCCGCCGCGAGCACCCGCATGGGCCGCAGGGCGGCGCGCAGCGGGGGCCGCGACAGCAGCGCGAGCGCGTTCGGCCAGTCGGCGACGTACTCCAGGTCGCGTACGGCGGTGAACTCCCGGACCACCGGCGGCACGTCGAGATCGGGCAGCAGGTCGAGCACGGCCTCCAGCCACTCGTCCTCGAGGTCGAGGTCGTGGTCGCACTCGGCGGGGTCGAGCAGCACGTCGGAGTCGTTGACCACGGCGAAGCCGTCGAGCACCCCGGCCGCCGCCAGCACGTGCGGGCCGAACTTCTCCACCAGGTCTGCGGCGGCGACGCCGAACGGCACCTCGGGGTCGATCAGGCCGGCCAGCGAGCCCTCGGCCAGCAACAGCTCACCCGCCGCGTACAGCTCGCCGTCGGCGCCGCGCAGCGCCAGGTCGGCCAGCCACGGGGCCTCCCCCGCGGTCAGGCCCGCCGCGTCGACCAGGGCCAGCACGGCCTGGGCCACCGGCTCCGGATCGGCGCTGTTCAGCGACTCCGACACGGCCGCGTGGGTGAGCGGGTCCTCCAGCACCGTACGCGGGGTCGCCTCGGCCGCGCCCAGCCGCAGCAGCAGCGGGTGGGCGGCGTCCGGGTGGACGATCCGCAGCCCGAGCGGCGCCAGCAGGGCAGGGTCGAGCGAAGCGAGCGAAGAGGCAGGGTCGAAGGTGCCTGACTCCTGCGACAGCACGAGCGTGCCGCGCGGGCCGCGCACGAGGCGGCCGTCGGCCAGCGGCACCGCGATCGCGCCGACCGCCTCCAGGTCGTCGGCGGGCAGCACCTCGTACAGCGACCGCCACCACGCCGGGTCCTTGTCCTCCACGGCCTCGCCGGACAGCATGTCGACGACGTCGGCCAGGTCGACCCGGCGTACGCCGAGCGTGGTCAGGGCCGGATGCCGGGAGGCCCAGCCCGCCGGCAGCAGCCCGGGGACGATTCCGGCGATCTTCGCCAGGAACTCGGCCGACCCCTCGACCGCACGCGCCTGATTGCCCGCGACGACGCCTTCGGAGATCGTCGGCAGCAGCGGCGTGTCCGGCAGCGCCTTGACGATCTCCCGCCTGATCGCCGCGTCCAGCGCGCCCTTGCCCATCAGGCCGGGCACGAGGTCGAGCAGGTCCGGGGTCGCCGGAAGCTCCCCCAGCAGCCGTACGTACGCCTCGGCGGCCCTGGCGACCAGGAAGTCGGTGAGCGGCCCGGGGGCGACGTGCCGCCGGTCGGTGGTCATCGGGAACGACGCGATCAGCAGGGCGGGCAGGTCGAGCGGCTCGTCGCTCGGCGTCGGCGCGTGCACCACCCTGTGCACAACCCCGCGGACGTCGCCGCGGCGGTCGCCGGGGACGGCCCAGCGGACCTCCCAGTAGGGCCGGGCCCGCTCCTCGGTCGGCCGGTCGGCGAACAGCTCGGCCACCTGCTCGGGAGTGAAGGTGCCGGACTCGGCGACCACGTGCCAGCCCTCGGCCGAGATCGTGCGGGTCCGCCCGTCCACCTCGATCTCGACCGTCTCCAGCGCCGGCATCGACAGCGGCAGCGCGGGCCCCGCCTCCTCGAGCATCCGCCGTACGGCCTGCTCGGCGACCTGGTCGCGCAGCGGGAGCCGGACGAGAGTGTCGAATCCCTCGGGGACGTCGAGGGAGTCGTCGGAGAACGGCAGCCGCAGCAGCGGGACGTGTCCCTCGCGGCCCTCCAGCTCGGCGGCGAGCTCCGGCCGGGCGGCGACGAGCGCGGCGGTCTCCTCCCGGGACCAGCGCACTCCTCCAGTCGCTCTGGAGGCGATCGAGGGCGCGTCGGTGACCGACACCACGGCGGCGAAGCCGACGCCGAACCGGCCGGCCGCCCCCGCCTCGTCCTTCTTGCCCGAGACGCGGAGGGTGGACAGACCCTCGACGCCGGTCTGGTCGAGCGGCGCGCCGACGTTGGCGGCCAGCAGCACGCCGTCGGCGAGCGTCAGCCGCAGGCGTCCCGGCACGCCGGCCCGCAGCGCGGCGTCGGCGGCGTTCTGGGCGAGCTCCACGACCAGCCGGTCGCGGTAGCCGCCGAGGGCGAAGTCCTCCTCGGCGTTGGCGTCCTCGCGGAAGCGGGCAGGCGAGGCCGTCCAGGCCGCGAGAACGGTGTCACGCAGGCGCGCGGTGTCAAACATGATCAGGCGTGGCCCAGGGGTTCGGAGCCGGCCTCGTCCACGGAGCCCGACTCGATGATGTCGTATCCCATGTCGTCCAGGATCGGGGGCGCCGGGTCCATGACCATCGAGGGCACGGTGGTCGCCTCGGAGTGCGCCCCGCAACCGTGGTCGGCGGACACCACGCGGCCGTCGTCCGGCGCGTACTCGTTGGTGCAGACGCCGAAGCCGAGGCCCAGCGCTCCGGCGAGCGGCCAGTAGAAGCCGCAGGTGGAGCACTGCGCCGGGGCGGCGTGCGCGATCGGGGTGTGCGGTCCGGCCTCACCGGCGCGCCAGCGCCGCGCGGCGAGGTCGCGGCCGAGCACCGACAGGACGCGGGCGCGTCCCAGGCCCAGCTCGAAGATCGCCTGCTTGTCGATGTCCTCGTCGGCGGAGGCGAACCCGGGCACGAGCCGGTCGTCGTCGGCCTCGGCCGGCAGCAGGTCGCCCACGCCGAGATCACCCGGGCGCAGCCGCTCGTTCCACGGCACCCAGGCAGGAGCGAGCAGCGCGCCCGAGCCGGGCAGCAGCACGGTCTCGCTCACGGTGACGACGCGGGCACGGGAAGCGCGGGTGACGGTGACCGCCCAGCGCCAGCCGCGGTAGGCGCGGTCGAGGCACTCGAAGTAATGGGTGACGACCCGGTCGCCCTCGTTGTCGAAGCCCAGGTGCTCTCCCACCTCCCCGGGACGCGCGATCTCCTCCGCGGCCCGGCGGGCGAGGTCGACCGCCGCCGCACAGGCCTGGTCGACTGGAGTGCTACGGATTCGGGTACGACTCACACTCCATTTTCACCCACGCCGCGAGCGGACCGCACCGGCTCGATGGGCAAATCGTGGAAGGACCCTCGGTGCCTATGGTGAAGATTTGGGCGAAAGTTACGCGTGTTGTGAGAGCACCGGCGCGGGCGACGCGCCGGCTCACGCACGCCCAGGGAGCGGGACGCACGGGCCTCGGCCGCCTCATCGAGTTGACGGCCGCGCATTCGGCCGGGGACGCGCTGGTCACCGTGGCCCTCGCCGGGGCGCTGCTGTTCGGGCTCCCGGTCGGCCAGGCCCGCGGCCAGGTCGCGGCGTACCTGCTGATCACCATGCTGCCGTTCGCGGTGGTGGCGCCCTTCGTCGGGCCGGTGCTCGACCGGCTCCGCTCGGGCCGCCGCTACATCATGGCGGGCACCCTGCTCGCGCGGGGCCTGCTGTGCTGGGGGATGGCCGGCGCCGTCCACACCTCCGACGCCGTCACACTGTTTCCTTCGGCCCTCGCCGTGCTGGTCCTGTCGAAGGCCTACAACGTGTCCCGGGCGGCGATCATGCCGAGCGTGCTGCCCGCCGACATCCCGCTGGTGACGGCCAACGCCAGGGTCGCGTTGTTCGCGCTGGTGTCGGCAGGCGTCGGCGCCGGCGTGGCCACCGGCCTGTCGGCCGCCGCCGGAGCCGACTGGGTGCTGCGCGGCGCCGTGCCGCTGTTCCTGCTGTCCGGGGTGTTCGCCGTACGGCTGCCGCGGCACGTGGACGCGCCCGACCTGGAGGACACCGAGCCGCGCCCCCGATGGCGCACCGTGCTCAACCTGGGTCCGGTGGTGGGCGAGGCCATGGGCGCCAACGCCGCGATCCGGGTCCAGTCGGGCTTCCTCGTGTTCTTCCTGCTGTTCCTCGTGCAGGACGGCCACCTGCGCGGCGTGGACCCGAAGGTCGCGCTGGCGCTGCTGGCCGCCGCCGCTGGCGCGGGCGGCCTGGCCGGGGCCGCCGCCGGCTCCTGGTCCCGCTCCCGGTCGCCGCACCTGACCGTCATGGCCACGCTCGCGCTGGCCACGGTCGCCACCGTCGCCGCGGCGTTCTTCTTCACCGTGTGGACCGCCGCCGCCGTGGCCCTCGTGGGCGCGTTCGCCCAGGGCCTCGGCAAGCTCGCGTTCGACGCCATCGTGCAGCGCGAGATCGGCGAGGAGGTGCGCTCCTCGGCGTTCGGGGTCGCCGAGACGCTGCTCCAGATCGCCTGGGTACTCGGCGGCCTGCTCGGCCTGGTGATGTCGCTGTTCGTGGCCGGTCCGGCCGGGCTCGGCGTGATGTCCGCCGCCCTCGCGCTCTCCTTCGGCCGCCTCGTCGTGCTCCGCCGCCGCAGGCTCGCCGCCCGCGCCGCCGCGGTCACCTGAACGTCCGAGGCCCGCCGCAGCCTGCTACACCCTGCTGCACTCTGCCGAATCATGCACTCTGCCGAATCCCTGCCGCACCCCGCCGCCCGAGCCTGTCTGGCCGGGCGGCGGGGACGCGCGCGATCAGGCGTCGAGGTCGTCGGCCACGGCGCGCAGCACGGTCGCGATCTTCTTGGCGTGCGCGGCGTCCGGGTGCTTGCCCCGCTGGTAGGAGTTCGAGATGTCGTCGAGCAGCTTGATCAGATCCTCGACGATCACGACCATCTCGTCGGGCTTCTTCCGCTTCGCCTTGCCCTTGACGGTCTTGGCCAGCGTCGGGGGCTGGTCGATCACCCGCACCGAGAGCGCCTGCTGACCGCGGCGGCTCTCGGCGACACCGAACTCGACCTTCTGCCCGGGCTTGAGCGCCTCCACCCCCTTGGGCAGGGCGGAGGAATGCACGAAGACCTCACCGCCGTCGTCGCGGGTGAGGAAGCCGAAACCCTTGTCGGCGTCGTACCACTTGACCTTGCCACTCGGCACAGGGGTGACCTCGTTCAGACTGTCGTGAAGGTGATGGATGTAGGTTATGCCCACAGACAGGCCCCGTGGACCCACCCGGAGGCGATTGAAGCGTCCCACGACCAGATTCGTGTGGATCTTCCGCCGCGGCGCCGCGCGAACGCGCGAAACCCCTGCCGTACGGGCGCTCCGGCGGCCGGATGAACGCCCCGCCCTACCATGGAGAGAATGACGGGCACGGACTTCAGCGAGTGGCTTCGCGGCCGTTCCGACGAGCGACTGCGGGCGCTCGTGGCGGCGCGGCCCGAACTCGTGACGCCCGTCCCCGCGCACATCGACGGTCTGGCCGCCCGCGCCTGCAGCCCCTCGGCCATCGGCCGGGCGCTCGACCGGCTCGACCGGTTCTCGCTCGCCGTGCTGGAGACGCTGGCCCTGCGGCCCGGCCCCGCCGATCGTGAGACGCTGCTGTCCCTGCTCCGCCGCGCCGTTCCCGATGATCGGGACGGCCAGGCGGTCGGGGCCGCCCTCGACGTCGCGCTCGACCTGCTGGCCACGCGCGCTCTGGTCTACGGGACCGAGGACGCACTGCTGCCCGCGCCGGGCGTGGCCGAGGCGCTCGAACCCCCGGCCGCACTGGGGCCGCCGGTCGCCGAGGTGTTCCGCCACCATCCGCCGGAACGGCTCGACGTGCTCCTGCGCGACATCGACCCGGCGTACGAGGGCGGCGGCCGGACTGACGGTGAACAGCCGGACGGCGGACGGCCTGCCAGGGAGCGGCTCGCGACGCTGCTGGCCGACACCGCGACGGTCACCCGGCTCGTCGGCGAGGTCTCCCCGCAGGCGAGGGCGGCCCTCGACGAACTCGTCTGGGGCCCGGCCAGCGGACGGCTGCCGAACGCCCGCCGCGAGGTGGACGCCGCGCGCGCCCAGTCGCCCATCGAGCAACTGCTGGCCCGCGGGCTGCTCGGCGCGACCGGGGAGGAGACCGTCGCGCTCCCCCGTGAGGTCGCCCTCGTGCTGCGCGACGGCCGCGTGCACCGCGACCTGTCGCCCGGCCCGCCCGCCCTGGAGGGGCCCGTACGCGACCAGGACCTGGCCGACCGCACGGCCGCCGGGCAGGCGTTCACGTTCGTGCGCACGGTTGAGGAGCTGTGCGAGGTGTGGAGCGTGGACCCGCCTGGCGTGCTGCGCGCGGGCGGCCTCGCCGTACGCGACCTCCGGCGGACGGCCCAGCTCCTCGACCTGCCGGAGTGGGCGGCGGGGCTGGTCGTCGAGGTCGCGCACGCGGCCGGGCTGGTCGCGGCGGGCGAGGGGGAATGGCTGCCGACGGGCGGCTACGACGGCTGGCGGATCAAGGCCACCGAGGACCGGTGGGCGGTGCTCGCCGACGCGTGGGCCGCGATGGAACGCGCCCCCGGACTGATCGGCGAGCGGGACGACCGCGACCGCCCGCTGAACGCCCTCCACCCCGATTTGCGCAGGCCGGGGGCGGCCCAGACGCGGGCGCGCACGCTCGCCGTGCTGGAGTCGGCCCCGCCCGGCCTCGCGCCGACGCCCGAGTCCGTGCTGGCCCGGCTCGCCTGGGAGCAGCCCCGCCGCCGCCCCGCGCTGCGCGACCGGCTCGTACGCTTCGCCCTGCGCGAGGCCGAGCACATCGGCGTGACCGGGCTCGGCGTGCCGTCCTCGCACGGCCGGGCCGTGGCCCGGGGCGACGGCACGGCGGCCGGGCTGCTCGGCCCGCTGCTGCCCGAGGCGGTCGACCACGTGCTGCTGCAGGCCGACCTCACGGCCGTGGCGCCGGGCCCGCTGACCACCGACCTCGGCCGCAGGCTCGCCCTCATGGCCGACGTGGAGAGCAAGGGCGGGGCGACGGTGTACCGCTTCTCCGAGCAGTCGGTCCGCCGGGCGCTCGACGCGGGGCACTCGGCCGACGACCTGCTCGCCGTACTGGAACGCCACTCGGCGACCCCGGTTCCGCAGCCGCTGAGGTATCTGGTCACCGATGTCGCCCGCCGCCACGGGCGGATCCGGGTCGGCTCGGCGTCGGCCTACGTCCGGTGTGACGACCCGGCCCTGCTCGACGAGGTGCTCGCCGACAAGCGGGCCCACCTGCTGCGGTTCCGGCGGCTCGCGCCGACCGTGCTGGCTTCCAAGACGTCCCGGGCCGCGCTGGTCGACTCGCTGCGGGCGATGGGGTACGCGCCGGTGGCCGAGTCGCTGGAGGGCGACGTGGTCGTCGCGCGGGCCGACGCCCGGCGGACCGAGGGGCAGCTCACCGCCCGGGTGACCGCGAGCACCGCGCCCGATCCCGAGGTGGTCGCCGCGGCCGTGCGGGCGATGCGGGCGGGGGACGACCGGCGGCGGCCCGTCGAGGCGCCGGAGGGCCAGGTGCCCCGCTCCCCCGCGACCGCCACGATCAGCGCGCTCCAGGAGGCCATCCGGCAGGGGTCGCGGGTGTGGATCGGCTACCTCGACTCGCAGGGACACGCCACCAGCCGCATCCTCGAACCGGCCCGGATGGAGGGCGGCTACCTCACCGCGTACGACGAGACCCGGGCGACCGTCCACCGCTTCGCCCTGCACCGCATCACCGGCATCGCCGAGATCGGCCGATGACACATCCGTGGTAAACCTTGAGGTCCCCCGTAGTAAAGGATTTCAGGGTGACGACTCCAGAACAGCCGGGGCAGGGACCCCAGGATTGGCAGACCCCGTCCAACCCCTATGGGCCGCCGTCCGGCTCCAACCCCTACGGCCAGCAACAGTACGGGCCGTATGGCCCGCCGCCGGGCCCCGACCCCAACCAGCAGTACGGGCAATACGGGCAGCCGGGGCAGTACGGCCAGCCGGGCCAGTACGGTCAACCGGGGCCGAACCCCTACCAGCAGCAGTACGGCTACTACCCGCCCGGCGGTTACCCGCCGAGGCAGGAGGGCCCGCGCACGCACGCGATCGTGGCCCTCGTCATCAGCCTCGTGCTGGCGTTGAGCTGCTACATCTCCCTCGGCGGCATCGCCGGGGCGATCCTGTCCGGGATCGCGCTCAGCAAGGTGGACACCGCGCCGGACCAGGCTCGCAATCTGCTGAAGTGGACGTGGATCGCCATCGGCATCAACGTCGTCCTGTTCGTGCTCGGGATCGGCGGGTTCATCTGGGCCGGGATCAACGGCTACCTGGACTGATTCCCGCGACTGGGACTGATTCGGCCCGGCCTCGTGTTTGATATGCGGTAGCCGTACGAGGGGAGCCGGCATGAGGGGGGCAGGCATTGAGTGACGGGCCGCTGATCGTCCAGTCCGACAAGACGCTGCTGCTGGAGGTCGACCACCCGAGGGCGGACGAGTGTCGCAAGGCCATCGCGCCGTTCGCCGAACTCGAACGCGCGCCCGAGCACGTCCACACCTACCGGGTCACCCCGCTCGCGCTGTGGAACGCCCGGGCCGCCGGGCACGACGCCGAGCAGGTGGTCGACGCGCTGATCGGCTTCAGCCGCTATCCCGTGCCGCACGCGCTGCTCGTGGACGTCGCCGAGACCATGGCGCGGTACGGCAGGCTGCGGCTGGAGAAGCACCCCATCCACGGCCTGGTGCTCACCAGCACCGACCGCGCCGTGCTGGAGGAGGTGCTGCGCTCCAAGAAGATCCAGCCGCTGGTCGGGGAGCGCTTCGGCGCCGACATCGTGGCCGTGCACCCCTCGGAGCGCGGCAACATCAAGCAGACGCTGCTCAAGCTCGGCTGGCCGGCCGAGGACCTGGCCGGGTACGTCGACGGCGAGCACCACCCCATCGACCTCCGCGAGGACGGCTGGTCGCTGCGGCCCTACCAGAAGGAGGCGGCCGACGCGTTCTGGCACGGCGGCTCCGGCGTCGTGGTGCTGCCGTGCGGCGCGGGCAAGACGATCGTGGGTGCGGCGGCGATGGCGCACGCCCGGGCGACCACGCTGATCCTGGTCACCAACACGGTCTCGGCCCACCAGTGGAAGCAGGAGCTGATCAGGCGCACCTCGCTGACCGAGGACGAGATCGGCGAGTACACGGGCACCAAGAAGGAGATCCGCCCGGTCACGATCGCCACCTACCAGGTCATGACGACCCGGCGGCAGGGCACCTACCGGCACCTTGAGCTGTTCGACGCCCGCGACTGGGGGCTCGTCGTCTACGACGAGGTCCACCTGCTGCCCGCGCCGATCTTCCGGATGACCGCCGACCTGCAGGCCCGCCGGCGCATCGGCCTCACCGCCACGCTCGTACGCGAGGACGGCCGGGAGGGCGACGTCTTCTCGCTCATCGGGCCGAAGCGGTACGACGCGCCCTGGAAGGAGATGGAGAACCAGGGCTACATCGCCCCCGCCGAGTGCGTCGAGGTGCGGGTGACGCTGAGCGACGACGAGCGGCTGGCCTACGCCATGGCCGAGAGCGACGAGCGCTACCGGTTCTGCTCGACCACGCCCGCCAAGACGAGGGTGACCGAGGCGCTGGTGCGGCGGCACGCGGACGAGCAGGTGCTGGTCATCGGGCAGTACATCGACCAGCTCGACGAGCTGGGCGAGCACCTGAACGCGCCGGTCATCAAGGGCGAGACCAAGGTCAAGGAGCGCGAGCGCCTGTTCCAGGCGTTCCGCGACAAGGAGATCCGGGTGCTGGTGGTCTCGAAGGTCGCCAACTTCTCCATCGACCTGCCCGAGGCGGCCGTGGCGATCCAGGTCTCCGGCACGTTCGGCTCGCGCCAGGAGGAGGCCCAGCGGCTCGGCCGGGTGCTGCGCCCCAAGGCGGACGGCGGCGGCGCCCGGTTCTACTCGGTGGTCAGCCGCGACACCGTCGACCAGGAGTTCGCCGCGCACCGGCAGCGGTTCCTCGCCGAGCAGGGGTACGCCTACCACATCATCGACGCCGACGACGTGGGCGAGGAGGACCCGGCGCGCTGACCTCCTCCGGTCACGTACGGCGCCGGGCGCGGTAGGCGCTGGCCTTGGCCCGGTTCTGACACGACAGATCGCAGAAGCGGCGCGAGGCGTTGCGCGTGGTGTCGAAGAAGACCAGGGAGCACGCCGCGGCCTGGCAGGCGCCGAGCCGCGCCCCCTGGCCCACACCGATGACCATGGCCAGCGCGGTGCCCATGTCGGCGGCCCAGGCGTCCACGAGCGTCGCGCCGGGCCGGTGGAAGGCCAGCTGAAGCGGCTTTCCCGGGTCGCCGTACAGGGTGGGCACGGCGCCGTGCCGCACCAGGAGGTCGTTGAGCCGCTCGGCTGCCTCGGGCAGGCGGTCCCGCGCGCCGTACAGCGGGCGCAGTTCGGCGGCCACCTCCGCGAGCCGGTCGGCGTCGGCCGCCGTGAGCCCGCTCGGAGGGCGACCGGCGGCGGCGAGGCCGGCGTGGATCGCGGCGAGCCGTTCGCCGCCCGTCCGCGGCGGTGTGACAGGGCGGCCGTGCACCGACTCGGCGGCGAGGGCGTTCACCAGGAGCACGGAGAGTTCCACCCTGCTCCCGACATAACTGTCTATTTCTGGTTGACCAGTGATGCGCCACGGCTCTACTGTCACTGTCGTAGCCTAACTAGACAGTGAGGTTTGAGGCATGTCCGTACGCCTGGCCCGCACCATGTGGCATCAGATCGAGCCGGTCCACGCCACCCTCTACTACAGCCCACAGGCCTTCGAGGAGGCCGCCGCGCTCGGTTACGACGTCACGACGCGCTGGCCGAGCTACTTCGCCTGGCGGACGGCGCCGCTGGGCGCGGCGGGACCCGCGCTGGTCGCCGCCACCTACTACAGCTTCAGCCCGAACATGATCGCCGAGTACGTGCCGGGCGTCTGGGAGACCGCGACGCCCGCACAGGTGCTCGACGCGCGGCTGCGGGCGATGGACCGGACGTTGCGCGGGCTCCTCGGCGACCGGATCGACGACGGCGTCAAGGAGGCGGCCGAGCTGGCGATCAGGGCGGCCGAGAGCGTGGACGTCGCCCACCGGCCGCTCGCCGCGGCCAATCTCGACCTCCCCTGGGCGGAGGAACCGCACGTGGCGCTGTGGCAGGCGTACACGGTGCTGCGCGAGCACCGCGGCGACGGGCACCTTACGGCCCTGCACGCCGCCGGCCTGGACGCCTGCGAGGCCCTGGTCTCCTTCGCCGCCGTCGGGGCGGCCCCGGCCGAGAACTTCGCCGGCCGCGGCTGGAGCGACGAGGAATGGGCCGCCGCGCGCGACCGGCTCGCCGGACGCGGGCTGATCGACGACGAGGGGACGGCCACCCCGGCGGGGCGGGCGCTGCGCGACCAGGTCGAGCGCATGACCGACGAGCTGGCGGCGGGCCCGTGGCGGGCGCTCGGCGAGGCAGGGGCCGAGCGGCTGGCCGAGCTCAACCGGCCGTTGCTCGGGGCCGTGTTCGAGTCGGGCCTGCTGCCCGCCGTCACCACACTCGGCATCGGCAAGATCCAGGCCCCCGAGTGAGGGGTGCCGGCCACCCACACGGCCGGCACTCAGCAGGGCGTCCACGACACCGTGGCCGGTGTTGGTCACTGCGCCGGAAGAAACCTCCGGCCCTCGCGAAGCCCGCTCCGCTCCCCGAGCCCGGTCAACGTGTGTGGACAGTGCTAGGTCCAGGAGATGCCCTTGGGCCTTGTCACCACATCACCCCCCTCGCGCCTTACCCTCCCATGATGCAGTCGTGATGGCGGCAATACCCAGCAGACAAGGCGAATCACGCAATATGCGCATTTTTCGTCTTACTCCTGGTTTCTCGCTGCCCGTTCCTCGCCCGCCGGTGAGCACGCACGGCTCACACAACGCGACATATCAGGACAAATCACCCCACTACTGCATGCCGTTTCTCCGGCGGCCTGAGGATGGAGCGCTCCACCCACTCCGCCGGCAAGCTTTCCGTGCGATCACCGAGACGCGGTCATTGGGCGGCCAGGCCGCCGACGAACAGCACCGCGAGCGCGACGATCCAGGCTCCCGCGGCGACGCCGTACAGGGACTCGCGCCTGGCGAGCCAGGCGACCCCGGTGGCGCACGCCGCCACCACCGCGACCATCACGGACAGCGCGACCACTGAGGCGATCCGGTCCGCGCAGTCCGGCGACGGCGCCGGGCTCGTCATGCAGAAGGCCTGCCTGCTCCAGTCGCCGAAGACCGCGAACCCCCACAGCGTGGCGAGCAACAGGCTCGCCGCCGCCTGGATCTCCGGAGGAACCATGGTGCGCGTCACCCGGGTACAGATACCCGCCCCGGGAAACGGCGACACGCGAGAGAAATACCGTTTCGGCATTGCGGTACCCATCGCTAAGCTCTTGTGCTTCCCGCTTCCACCAGTCCTGTCCCCGTCATGCCCGGAGGAGCTTCCGCATGCCCGGAAATGTGCTCGAAGCCGAGCGCGCCCATCTCGCGGCCTCCCGCGCCGCGCTGCGAGCGATGCGAGAGCACGCGCAGTCGCTGTCGGCGGACGCCGCCGGCGACTGGGTGTCCCAGCAGGTCCTGCAGGGCCTGCTGGACCAGCGAGTGGCCGCACTGGCCGACCACCCCGACGCGCCGCTGTTCTTCGGCCGGTTGGACCGCGCGGCCGGCGACGACCTGCCGGGCACGGTCTACGTCGGCCGCAGGCACGTCCACGACGAGAGCAGCCGGCCCCTCGTGATCGACTGGCGCGCCCCGATCTCGCGCGCCTTCTACCAGGCCAGTCCCGCCGACCCCATGGGGGTCGCGCTGCGCCGCAGGTTCGGCTACCAGGGCGGCGACCTCACCGCGTACGAGGACGAACCGCTCGACGGCAGGGCGCTCGGGCAGAGCAGGCTGCTGACCGAGGAGATCGAGCGGCCCCGCACCGGCCCGATGCGCGACATCGTGGCGACCATCCAGCCCGACCAGGACGAGATCGTCCGTGCCGACCTCGGTGTGACCGTCTGCGTGCAGGGCGCGCCGGGCACCGGCAAGACGGCCGTGGGCCTGCACCGCGCGGCCTACCTGCTGTTCACCCACCGGGAGAAGCTGTCGCGCTCGGGCGTGACGATCGTCGGGCCCAACCGGGCCTTCCTCTCCTACATCTCCTCGGTGCTGCCCGCGCTCGGCGAGGTGAAGGTCGACCAGACGACGGTGGCCGGTGTCCTGGGCGACCACGCCCATCCCGAGGACCCCGCGGTGGCGGCCGTGAAGGGCGACGCCCGCATGGCCGAGGTCGTCAAGCGGGCGCTGTGGCTGCACGTCACCAAGCCGGCCGAAGGGGTGCTGTTCACCAAGGGCATCAACCGCTACCGGGTGGCCGATCACGAGGTGCGTGAGATCGTCGCCTCGCTGCGCGGCACGACGAGGTACGGCCCGGGCCGCGCCACCCTGGCCCAGCGGCTCGCCCACGCCGTGCTCGTGCAGATGGAACGGCGCGGCGAGTCGCCCGACGACCGGGTGCAGGACGCGGTGGCACGATCGAAGCCGGTCAAGGCCGTGCTGGACGCCGTCTGGCCGAAGCTCACCCCCGAGCAGGTGCTGTTCCGGTTGCTGTCGGACCCCGAGTTCCTGGCCAAGGCGGCCCGGTCGGACCTCTCACCGGAGGAGCAACAGCTCATCGTGTGGCGCAAGCCGTACAAGTCGCACCGGTCGGCCAAGTGGACGTCCGCCGACGCGGCGCTGCTGGACGAACTCGGCGACCTGATCGAGCGGACGCCGTCGCAGGGGCACCTCGTGGTGGACGAGGCGCAGGATCTGTCGGCGATGCAGTTGCGCGCGCTCGGACGCCGCTGCCGCAACGGTTCGGCGACCGTGCTCGGCGACCTCGCGCAGGGCACCACGCCATGGTCGGCGCGTTCGTGGAAGACCGTGCTCGACCACCTCGGCCAGCCCGCGGGCGAGGTCACCGAGCTCACGCTCGGCTTCCGCGTGCCCCGGGAGGTCCTCGACTTCGCCGCGCGGCTGCTGCCCTCCGTCGCGCCGGAGCTCGCCCCGCCGCGCTCGCTGCGTCCCGGCGCCGGCTCCCTGTCCGTACGCCGCGAGACCGACGTCGCCGCCGCCCTCCCCGAGGCCGTACGGCAGGCCCTCGCGCAGGAGGGCTCCATCGGCGTCATCGCGGCGGACTCCGGCCTTCCCGCGCTCTCGGCGGCCCTGGAGGCCGCCGCGGTGCCGCACACGGTGCTCGGTCCCGACTCGACGGGCGACGACCGGGTGCTGCTGGTGCCGGCGACGCTCGCCAAGGGCCTGGAGTACGACCACGTGATCGTCGCCGAGCCGGCCGCGATCGCGGAGGCCGAGGAGCGCGGCCTCGCTCGGCTCTATGTGGTCCTCACCCGGGCGGTAACGTCACTGACCGTCCTGCACAGCCACGACCTTCCCGAGGAACTGCGATGAACCCGCCCGATGTACGCATCCGCCACGGAGCGCTCGACGACGTCCCAGCCGTGCTGCGGTTCTGGCTCGAGGCCGCGGAGAACACCGACAGGCACGACGACGCCGGCAAGGTCGTGGCTCTGATCGAACGCGATCCCGAGGCGCTGCTCATCGCCGAGATCGACGGCCGCATGGCCGGCACGCTCATCGCCGGGTGGGACGGCTGGCGCGCCCACCTCTACCGGCTCGCCGTGGACCCGGCCCACCGGCGCATGGGCATCGGATCGCGGCTGATCCGGGCTGCCGAGGAGCGGTTCAGGAAGTTCGGCGCGTTCCGCGCGGACGCGATGGTCCTGCACGACAACGCTCTGGCGCACCACGCCTGGACGGCGGCGGGATACGCGATGCAGACCGACTGCGCCCGCTGGGTCAGGCGCCTCACCTGAGGCGCACAACGGGAAAGGGCGGCTCCCCGAGGGGGAACCGCCCTTCCGTTGAGACGAAGCAGGCAGATGGATCAGAAGTCCATGTCGCCGCCGCCGGGCATGGCGGGGGCCTTCTCCTTCTCGGGCTTCTCGGCGATGACGGCCTCGGTCGTCAGGAACAGCGCCGCGATGGACGCCGCGTTCTGCAGCGCCGAGCGGGTGACCTTGGCCGGGTCGATGATGCCGGACTCGAACATGTTGACGTACTCGCCGGTCGCGGCGTTGAGGCCCTCACCAGCCGGGAGGTTGCGGACCTTCTCCACCACGACGCCGCCCTCGAGGCCGGCGTTGACGGCGATCTGCTTCAGCGGCTCCTCGAGGGCCTTGCGGACGATCGCGGCACCGGTGGCCTCGTCGCCGTTGACCTCGAGCTTGTCGAACGCGTTGGCGCCGGCCTGCAGCAGGGCCACGCCACCGCCGGGGACGATGCCCTCCTCGACCGCGGCCTTCGCGTTGCGGACGGCGTCCTCGATGCGGTGCTTGCGCTCCTTGAGCTCGACCTCGGTGGCCGCGCCGGCCTTGATGACGGCGACGCCGCCGGCCAGCTTGGCGAGGCGCTCCTGGAGCTTCTCGCGGTCGTAGTCGGAGTCGGTGCGCTCGATCTCGGCGCGGATCTCGTTGACCCGGCCGGCGATCTGCTCGGCGTCACCGGCGCCGTCGACGATCGTGGTCTCGTCCTTGGTGACAACGACCTTGCGGGCACGGCCGAGCAGGTCGAGGGTGGCGTTCTCGAGCTTGAGACCGACCTCCTCGGAGATGACCTGGCCACCGGTCAGGATGGCGATGTCGCCCAGCATGGCCTTGCGGCGGTCGCCGAAGCCCGGAGCCTTGACGGCCACGGACTTGAACAGGCCGCGGATCTTGTTGACGACCAGGGTGGCCAGGGCCTCGCCCTCGACGTCCTCGGCGATGATGACCAGCGGCTTGCCGGACTGCACGACCTTGTCGAGCAGCGGGAGCAGGTCCTTGTTCGCCGAGACCTTGGAGTTGACGATCAGGATGTACGGGTCCTCGAAGACCGCCTCCATGCGCTCGGGGTCGGTCACGAAGTAGCCGGACACGTAGCCCTTGTCGAAGCGCATGCCCTCGGTGAGCTCCAGCTCCAGGCCGAAGGTGTTGCTCTCCTCGACGGTGATGACGCCTTCCTTGCCCACCTTGTCCATCGCCTCGGCGATGAGAGCGCCGATCTCGGTGTCGGCGGCGGAGATGGAGGCGGTGGAGGCGATCTGCTCCTTGGTCTCCACGTCCTTGGCGAGCTTCGACAGCTCCTCGCTGACACGCTCGACGGCGGCCTCGATGCCCTTCTTCAGCGCCATCGGGTTGGCACCGGCGGCCACGTTGCGCAGACCCTCGCGGACCAGCGCCTGGGCGAGCACGGTAGCCGTCGTGGTGCCGTCACCGGCGACGTCGTCGGTCTTCTTCGCGACTTCCTTGACGAGCTCGGCGCCGATCTTCTCCCACGGGTCCTCGAGCTCGATCTCCTTGGCGATGGAGACACCGTCGTTGGTGATCGTGGGGGCGCCCCACTTCTTCTCCAGCACGACGTTGCGGCCCTTGGGGCCGAGGGTCACCTTCACGGCGTCGGCGAGCTGGTTCATACCGCGCTCGAGACCGCGCCGGGCGTCCTCGTCAAACGCGATCATCTTGGCTGCCATTAGGCTAGACCTCCCAGTAGCAGGGTGTCTTCAACGGACCGAGCCGACGCCCGCGACGGCGCGGACCCGCTATCCCTGCGCGGGCCCCATCGCCCCGATCCCGGTTGTTGTCACTCTCGACCTCAGAGTGCCAAACAAGTATTTAGCACTCTACCCATGAGAGTGCAAGCGGAAGCCGTGCTGACCAGCTTGGACGGTATGTCCAGACCAGTGCGAAGCGGGAGACACCGAGCGAGCCGGAGGGGCGCGCCGGTGTCTGGACCGAGGAACGAGCGAGCACGTGACGAGGGCTGTGCTCCCGGCGCGCCTCCGGCGCGACCCCGCGGATAAGAGCGCCCCGACGAGCGAAGCGGAAGGCCCGGCACGCGGTGTCCGCGTGCCGGGCCTTCCAAGGTCGATGACGGGATCAGACGGCCCGTACGGCTTCCGCCTGCGGGCCCTTCTGACCCTGCGTGATGTCGAACTCAACCCGCTGACCCTGCTCGAGGGCCTTGTAGCCGTCCATCAGGATTGCCGAGTAATGGACGAACACGTCCTTACCACCGTCTACCGCGATGAAGCCGTAGCCCTTGTCCGCGTTAAACCATTTGACGGTGCCCTGCGCCACTTCCGACTCCTCTTGCTGGGCTGGGGACCACACCCAAGAAGCCCCCGGTTTTGTCGATCGTCCTCGACCATACCCGTGTCAAGGCGTAGGACAACAGAGTCAATCCGCAAACTACTACTTGGCGTTCGCTCAAAGCGGGATCGAAGAATATTCACTTTGCTGTTGAATAGTTGAGAGCTGCACCATTTGCCATGGCATCGCATGACTTCTTCATCGATAGAAGTGCATGTCAGGTGCTCGGCCCCGGCGCGGCGGCTCAGCCTCCGGCGACGGCGGGGATGACCGAAATCTGCACCCCGTCCGGCGTGGCGGTGTCCAGACCGTCGGCGAATCGGACATCCTCTTCCCCGACGTAGACGTTGACAAAACGCCGGATCTTACCCGTCTCGTCCAGGATGCGCCCGCCGATGCCGGGGTAGTCCGCGTCCAGCTTCTGCAGGACCTCCCGGAGCGTTCCCCCCTCCCCGCTCACCTCCGCGGCTCCGTTGGTGTACGTCCGGAGAATCGTCGGAATCCGCACGGAAACGCTCATTGTTCGCTCGCTTTCGTTACTACCGATGGGCCTTTTGAAACGCTTTCAGTTGGCAAATGCCGTACGGAACGCGTCGAGAGAGGGACGGATGACTGCGGCGGGACGGGCGTGCTCGGCCACCGCGTCGAGCGTCTTCAGCCCGTCGCCGGTGTTCAGCACCACGGTCTCGGCGTCGGGGTCGAGGCGGCCCTCGCGCACCAGCTTGCGCAGCACGCCGACCGTGACACCGCCCGCGGTCTCGGCGAAGACGCCCTCGGTCCTGGCCAGCAGGCGGATGGCCTCGACCACTTCCCGGTCGTTCACGTCCTCCACCGCGCCGCCCGTCCGCCGCGCGATGTCGAGCACGTACGGCCCGTCCGCCGGGTTGCCGATCGCCAGGGACTTGGCGATGGTGTCGGGCCGCACCGGCTGCACGACGTCCTGCCCGGCCTTGAAGGCCCGGGAGACCGGCGAGCAGCCCTCGGCCTGCGCCCCGAAGATCCGGTAGGGCCGCTCCTCGACCAGCCCCAGCTTGATCAGCTCACGGAAACCCTTGTCGATCTTGGTGAGCTGGGAGCCGGAGGCCACCGGGATGACGATCTGGTCGGGCAGCCGCCAGCCGAGCTGCTCGGCGATCTCGTACGCCAGCGTCTTGGAGCCCTCGGCGTAGAAGGGCCGGAGGTTGACGTTGACGAAGCCCCACTTCTCGCCCAGCTCGTCACCGATGAGCTCGGAGCAGAAGCGGTTGACCTCGTCGTAGTTGCCGTCGATGGCGACCAGGCGGCCACCGTACACGGCGGCCATGGTGACCTTGGCCGGCTCCAGGTCGGCGGGGATGAACACGCAGGAGTCCAGCCCGGCCCGGGCGGCGGCCGCGCTCACCGCGCCGGCGAGGTTGCCGGTCGAGGAGCACGACAGGGTGTGGAAGCCGAAGTTGCGCGCGGCCTCCAGCGCGATCGCGACGACCCGGTCCTTGAAGGAGTGGGTCGGGTTGCCGGAGTCGTCCTTGACGTGAAGCGACCGCAGGCCCAGCTCGGCCGCCAGCCTGTCGGCCTTCACGAGCTTGGTCCAGCCGGGCTGGAGGTTGGGCTTGGCCGCCACTCCGGCGGGAACGGGGAGCAGGGAGCGGTATCGCCAGATGTTCGCCGGGCCCGACTCGATGTCCTCCCGGCGAACCTCGCCGAAGTCGTACGCCACCTCAAGTGGGCCGAAACACTCCGTACAGGCGAAAATCGGACCGAGGTCATAAAGAGCGCCGCATTCGCGACACGAAAGACCGGTGGCGGGGCCGAACTCGACGGTGTTCGCGGCAGTGCTGGTGTGCGCCATGAAGCGAGGCCTTTCCCTCATCTTCGCTCGCGACCACCTTGGCCGCGAGCCGGAATTGGCACCTGTCCCGGCCGGGCCTCGTGGGCACGAGTTCGACACCGGGGAGGTTGCCGGGGCTTCGCAGGGCCGGTCCCTCCACCCCTCTGGATGAGCATGTTCAGTTGTAAGACCTTCCGGGGAAGGTCCCTAGCACTGTACCCCGGCGTCCCCGGTGTCCGTTCCGACGTCTCACATAGCGAGACGTTTCGTATCAGCCGTACGCCTCACCGAGGGCGCTCTGCACGTACTTGCGCGCCTGGTGGATACGGGACTTGACCGTCCCGAGGGGGATCTTCAGCTGGTCGGCGACCTCCGAGTAGTCGAGCTGGCAGATGTCGCGCAGCACGAGCGCCTGGGCGAGGTCGGGCCGCTCGGCCTCCAGCGCCTCCATCGCGTCGAGCAGGTCGAGCCGCGAGCCGGCGATGACGCTCACCCGCCGCGGATCGGGCCGCTGCTCGGGCAGTTCCTCCGCCTGCTCCGACGAGCGCCGCTTGAGCGAGCGGTAGGTGGTCCTGGCGCAGTTCACGGTCACGATGTGCAGCCAGGTGCTGAACTTGGCCCGCCCCTCGAACCTCGCGATGTTGCGCGCCACGGCGAGCAGCGTGTCCTGCGCGGCCTCCTCGGCGTCCTGCCGATACGGTAGAAGGCGCTCGCAGTGCCGCAGCACGTCGGGCTCGATGCGCCGCAGCAGTTCACCGAGCGCGCGATGGTCCCCCTGGGCAGCCGATCGGGCCAGGTCCTCGGTCGTGTCGTCCAGTGCCATGCCGTATTCAGCCCTCCCGCGATCGGTTGACATCCTATTGACGGAGGTCGGCTTTTATTAATCTTCCGGCATGCGCGCCCGCTCTGATCGAGGGAACCCCAAGATGAGCAGCACCGTTCTTATCGCGTCCAACCGGGGCCCGGTGTCCTTCACGCTGTCGGACGACGGCGGCCTGACCATGCGCAGGGGCGGGGGCGGGCTCGTCTCCGGCCTGTCCGAGGTGGTCAGGGACACCGACGTCCTGTGGGTCTGCGCGGCGCTGTCGGACGGCGACCGGGGCGCGGTGCGTCAGGCGCCCGGCGGGCGGCTCGACCGGGGCTTCGAGACGGGGCCGATCCGCATGCTGGACATCCCGCCCGCGGTCTTCCACCGGGCCTACAACGCCGTGGCCAACTCGACCCTCTGGTTCGTCAACCACCTGCTTTACAACATGCCCTTCTCCCCCGAGTTCGGCACGCGGTTCCATCGCGAGTGGGAGTCGTACCGCACGTACAACGGCGCCTTCGCGCTGGCCCTCGCCGAGGAGGCGGCCCACCGGGCGCGCGTCATGGTGCAGGACTACCACCTGACGCTGACCCCGGCGATGCTCCGGGTCGAGCGGCCCGACCTGCGCATCGCCCACTTCTCGCACACGCCCTGGGCGCCGCCCGAATACTTCGCGCTGCTGCCCGAGGACGTCGTGGCCGAGGTGCTGACCGGCATCCTCGGCGCCGACCACGCCGGATTCCTCACCGCGCGCTGGGCCCGCGCCTTCATGGACTGCTGCGAGACGCTGCTCGGGGCCAGGGCCGACCACGCCGCCCGCACGGTGACGTACGACGGGCGGACCACCAGGATCGGCGTCCACCCGCTGGGGGTGAACGGCGAGGCGCTGCTCGCCCGGGCGGCCGAGCCGGACGTCGAGTCGCACATGACCGTGATCAGGGACCTCGTGGGCGACCGCAAGCTGATCGTGCGCATCGACCGCACCGAGCTGTCCAAGAATATCGTGCGCGGCCTGCGGGCCTACCAGGAGTTCCTGGCCGCCCATCCGGAGTGGCACGGCCGGGTCGTCCACCTCGCGTTCGCCTACCCCTCGCGGCACGACCTGCCGGAATACCGCGAGTACACGGCGGCCGTGCAGCGCTGCGCCAAGGAGATCGAGGACGAGTACGCGACCGAGGACTGGGACCCGCTGATCCTCAACGTGAACGACGACTACCCGCGCTCGCTGGCCGCCTACCGGCTGGCCGACGTCCTGCTCGTCAACCCGATCAGGGACGGCATGAACCTGGTGGCCAAGGAGGGCCCGATCCTGTCGCCCCGGTGCGCGCTGGTGCTGTCCCGCGAGGCGGGCGCGGCGGCCGAGCTGGGGGCCGACTCCCTGCTCGTCAACCCCTACGACGTGTCCGGCACGGCGGCGGCGCTGCACGAGGCGCTGACGCTGCCGGAGCAGGAACGGCTCGCGCGCGGCCTGCGGCTGCGGGAGGCCGCCACCGCCCTGCCGCCCCAGCGCTGGTTCGAGGACCAGCTCGCCGCGCTGCGCTGAACCGGACCGGTGGCGCGCCGGGCGACCGGCTCTCGTGCCGGGTGATCCGCTGCGCTACCCTTGCCTGGTTTTGGACCGCAACATAAAGGTCACCAGGGACGGCCCCACCTGGTTGATCTATCTCCAGCTCGCCACCTTCGCCACCTACCTGTACGGCCTGTCGGCCGCCCTGCCCCTCCTGCGCGCCGAGCTCGGCGTGTCCCAGGCCGTCGCCGGGCTGCACGGCACCGGGATGGCACTCGGCGGCATCGCCGGCGGGCTGGCCCTGCCCGCGCTGACCAGGCGGTTCGGGCGCCGCGTCGTCACCTGGGCCGGTCTGACCGGGATGAACGCCGGGGTGCTCCTCGTCTTGTCCGGGCACGCGCTCCCGTTCACGCTGGCCGGTTTCACGCTCGCCGGCGCCTGCGGTTCGACGGCGCTGTACGTGATGATGGCGGTGCTCAGCGACCACCACGGCCCGGCGGGGGCGGCCGTCATCAGCGAGGCCAACGCGGTCGCCGTCATCGCCGGAATCGCCACCACCTACGCCTTCAGCGTGGTGGCCGAGTCGCCGGCCGGCTGGCGGCCCGCGCTGCTCGTGCCGGTGGCCTCCACCCTCCTGCTGGCCCTGCTCATGGGCCGGGTCTGGGTGCCGCCGGTGCCCGTTCCGCCGCCGTCGCCGTCCGCGGCCTCCGGCAGAATCCCGTACGGCTGGCGCTTCCACGTCGCCGGAGCGGTCCTGCTGTGCTGCGTGGCCCTCGAGTTCGCCTTCAACCTGTGGGCCGCCGAGTTGCTCTCCCAGCGGACCGGGCTGTCGCCCGGCGCGGCGGCGACCGGGCTGAGCGCGATGCTGGCCGGCATGGCCGCGGGCCGGTTCGGCGGCGCCCGGCTGGCCCTGCGCTTCGCGCCGGGGTCGGTGCTGCTGGGCTCGCTCGGGGTGACCCTGGCGGGCTGGGCGCTGTTCTGGGCAGGAACCTCGGCGCCGGTCTGCTACGCCGGGCTCGCGCTCAGCGGGCTCGGCATCTCGGTCCAGTTCCCCATGGGCCTCACGCGCATGATCGAGGTGTCGGGAGGCCGACCTGACCAGGCGTCGGGCACGGCCTCGATCTGGGCGGGCATGGGCTCGGGCAGCGGGCCGTTCGTGCTCGGCGCGCTGGGCGACGGTTTCGGAACGCACACGGCGTTCCTGCTCGCGCCCGCCCTGATCGCGGTGGCCGCGGGCGGAGTGGCCGCTTCCAGGACGCGTTCCTGAAGGTCCGGGCCACTCGGAAGGCCGGTCAGTTCCAGGTCGCGTTCTTGAGGATCGCGCTCAGCTGCGGGTGGTCCCACTGGTCGAGGACCAGGATCTTCGACGTCGGCAGATACCACTCGCGCTGGTTGTAGTGCAGCTTCACCCGCCACTTCTTGTCGACGCAGGTCGCCGCCCACTTGTGGTAGTCCGCCTTGTGGCCGGGCCCGACCTGCCGCAGCCCCTTCTCGGCGAGCTTCCACTCGCCCTTGTACAGCTTGTAGCTCTTGGGACAGATGCTGACGTCGGTCGCGGGGTCGTAGCCGTACTTCGACTTGTACGGCTGGAACGTGCGGAGCCCGATCTTGAGCGCCTTCGGGCCCAGCACCCAGAAGCTGTGGCACCCCCAGTCGCGGAAGCCGAAGTCCTCGGTGCCGTAGGTGGGGCACGAGCCGGTGATGACGCGCACCCAGTCCTTGTCGTCCTTGGCCACCTTCCACGACGCGGGGATCGTGAGGGTCAGCCCGTTGCGCAGGTGGACCTGCTTGGTGCCGCCGCTTTCGCTCGCGAACGCCGCCGCCGGAGCCGTCAGGGTGGCCGCCAGCACGGCCAGGCCGGCCGCCGCGGCCGAGATCGTCTTTCTGAACATGTCCGGCACACTAGACGCGGTCGCTTGCGGACGACTTGCGCCCCGATAGACGAAAGGTCACCAAGCGCGGCATCAGTTCCACGTGGCGTTCGTGAGTATCGTGCTCAGCCCCGGGGTACTCCACTGGTCGATCACCAGGATCTTCGACGTCGGCAGATACCATTCGCGCTGGTTGAAGCGGGCCTTCACCTTGCCCGACGTCATGGTCCCGCAGGTGCCCGCCCAGTCGCGGTAATACGCCTTGTGCCCCGGCCCGACCTGCCGCAGCCCCTTCTCCGCGAGCTTGGTCCGGTGGATGTAGAGGTTCTTCCTGACCGGGCAGGGCCCGACGTCGGTGGCCGGGTAGAACGGGCCGTCCGGCGTGTACTTCTGGAACAGCTCGTGGCCGATCTTGATGGCTCCGGGCCCCATGACCCAGAAGCTGTGGCACCCCGAGTCGCGGAAGCCGTACGTGTCCGTGCCCTTGGTCGGGCACGAGCCGGTGATGACCCGCACCCAGTCCTTGCGGCTGTCGTCGACCTTCCAGGACGACGGGATCCTGAGGGTCAGGCCCTTGCGCAGGTGCAGCGTCTTGGTGGCCGCGGTGTCGTTCGCGAATGCCGCCGCCGGAGCCGCCAGGGACGCCGCCAGCACGGCCAGGCCGGCCGCCGCGGCCGAGATCGTCTTCCTCATGCCCCGGACGTTACGCCCGGCCGCTTGCAGACCGCTTGCCAAGTCTTTCCACGAGGTCGCCGAGGAAGGCCACGACGCCGTCGGGCCCGTCCACCACCACGTCGGCGCGCTCCGCCAGGGCGGTCACCTCCGTGGATCCGCTGCACACCCGTACGCCGGGGATCCCGGCCGACTCGACCGCGTCGAAGGCGGCGAGGTCCCCCAGGTCGTCGCCGACGAACATGACCGAGCGGGCGTCCCGCTCGGCGAGGAAGGCCGACAGGGCCCGCCCCTTGTCCATTCCGGCCGGCCGCAACTCCAGCACCATGCGGCCCGGCTCGACCGCCAGCCCGGCCTCCTCGGCCAGCGCCGCGACCGGCCCGCGCAGCGCCTCCAGCGCCCCCGCGGGGTCGGCGCACCGCCGGGTGTGCACGGCGACGGCCCGGTCCTTGTCCTCGATCCACGCGCCGTCGAGACCCGCCCCTTCCAGTCCTGCCGTGAGCTCGGGCAGCCGGGCGCGGACCAGGTCGAGCCCCGGCGGCGGGGGCGGCGCCGTCAGACGGCCGTCCTCCCAGCGTTCCAGCCCGTAGTGGCCGAGGATCACCAGGCCGGGCACATCGGCGAGGGACGGCCCGCCGGGGACCTCGCCGAGGGCGAGCGCCGTACGCGGCGGGCGGCCGGTGACGATCACGACGGCGCGCACCAGCGGGGCGAGGGCGGCCAGCACCCCGGGCACGCCGGGATGCACACGGGCGGCGGCGGGGTCGGGCACGATCGGAGAGAGCGTGCCGTCGTAGTCGAGCCCGATCACGGCGCCGGCCGGATCGGCGACGATCGCGTCGAGTCCTGCGTGCGCGGGCAGGGTCATGGCCTCACTCCGAAGGGGGTCACGTGCGTACGCCTCGACGGCCTCATGCCCCGGGAGCGGGGCTCATGCGTGCACGGGGAGAAACCAACGGGAATCAGGAGTTCAGTCCGAAGCGGCGGGCCGAGCGGTCGCGCCGCCGGCCGGCTCTCATCCGGCGCAGCCGCTTGACGAGCATGGGGTCGTGCTCCAGCGCCTCGGGCCGGTCGATCAGCTCCCCGAGTAACTGGTAATACCGGGTCGCCGAGATGCCGAAGGCCTCCCTGATCGCCTGTTCCTTTGCGCCCGCGTAACGCCACCACTGGCGCTCGAACGCGAGCATCTCGCGGTCACGGTCCGAGAGGTCGAGCCCGTCGCCGCCGGCCGGTTCGGTGTCCATCCGCTCCTCCTCGATCGGCTCGCGAGCCCGTCCCATGGTAATGCCAAGCCCGCGAGACGAACCCGGGGTGTTCAGGCCGGGCGGGACGGACGTAATGTCACGTGGTGTGAGCTCTGTAATCACGCTTCTGACCGACTACGGGCTGGAGGACGGGTTCGTCGCCGCGTGCCACGGCGTGATCGCGGGCATCGCTCCGCAGGCTCGGATCATCGACGTGGGTCATCTCGTCCCCGCCGGGGACGTACGGCGCGGCGCGGCCATCCTCGCGCAGACCCTGCCCTATCTACCGGCCGGAGTCCATCTCGCGGTCGTCGATCCCGCCGTGGGCGTGAACCGTCGCGCGGTCGCCGTGGAGGCGGGGGGACGGGTGTTCCTCGGCCCGGACAACGGCATCCTCTCGTGGGCCGTCCGCGCCGCGGGAGGCGCCGAGGCGGCCTACGAGATAACGAACAAGGACCTGTTCCTGGCCAGCGTCTCACCGACCTTCCCGGGACGGGATCTGTTCGCCCCGGTGGCCGCCCACCTGTGCACCGGGCGTGCGGCCGCCGACGTGGGGCCGCCGATGCCGGTGCAGCGCCTGGTGACCCTGCCCGCGCCGACCTGCCGGTTGCGGGACGGCGCGGCCGAGGGCGAGGTGATGTCGGTGGACAGGCACGGCAACGTCCAGTTGTCGATCACCGCCTCCGACCTGGCCGAACTCGGCGTAAAGCTCGGCGACACCATCGTCGTGTGGCTCGGGCGCCGCCAGGTCGCCGTGCCGTTCCGGGAGACGTTCACCGCCGTGCCGCCCGGCGACCTGGTGGCGTTCGCCGACTCCGCCGGCCTGGTCGCGATGGCGATCAACGCCGGGGACGCCGCCGAACGCCTGGGTCTGCCCCCAGGCGCGCACGTACGGCTGTCGCCCGGGCGCTGACCGCGGGTCCTACTGGGCGTTCACCACGTCGCGGGCCTCCGCGAAGTGGCAGGCGCTGGGGTGGTCGCTGCCCGGGCGCGCCTCCAGCGCGGGCGTCTGCTCGGCGCAGATGTCCTGCGCCTTCCAGCACCGCGTGCGGAAGTGGCAGCCCGAGGGCGGGTTGGCCGGCGATGGCGGGTCGCCCTGCAGGATGATCCGCTGGCGGGTCTCCCGGCCCTCGGGGTCGGGCACCGGAACGGCCGACAGCAGCGCCTGGGTGTACGGGTGCGTCGGGCTGTCGTAGATCTCGGCGTCGCTGCCCAGCTCAACGATCTTGCCGAGGTACATCACCGCGACCCGGTCGGAGATGTGGCGGACCACCGACAGGTCGTGCGCGATGAAGATGTAGGCGAGGTCGAACTCGTTCTGCAGCCGCTCCAGCAGGTTCATGACCTGGGCCTGGATCGACACGTCGAGCGCGGAGACCGGCTCGTCGCAGATGATGATCTCAGGCTGGAGCGCCAGACCGCGGGCGATGCCGATGCGTTGACGCTGGCCGCCGGAGAACTGGTGCGGGTAGCGGTTGATGTGGTCGGGGTTGAGGCCGACCACCTCGAGCAGTTCCTGCACCCGGCGCCGCCGGCCGCCCTTCGGCACGACGTCCGAATGGATCTCGAACGGCTCCCCCACGATGTCGCCGACGGTCATCCGCGGGTTCAGCGAGGTGTAGGGGTCCTGCATCACCATCTGGATGTTGCGGCGCATCCGCTTGAGCTCGGCGCCCTTGGCCGTGGCGATGTCCTTGCCGCGGACGCGCACGGATCCCGACGTGGGCCGCTCCAGCGCCATCAGCAGCTTGGCCAGGGTGGACTTGCCACAGCCCGACTCGCCGACGATCCCGAGCGTCTCACCGCGGTGCAGGTCGAAGGAGACCCCGTCCACGGCCTTGATCGCGCCGATCTGCCGCTTGACGACGATGCCCTGAGTGAGCGGGAAGTGCTTGACCAGGTCACGGACTTCGAGGATCGACTCAGTGTTCGCCTTCATCGATGACCTCCCTCCAGTAGTGGCAGGCGCTGCCGCGGGTGCCACTGATCGTGTACAGCGGGGGCACGTCGGTCACGCAGTTGTCCCGCCGGTACGGGCACCGCGGGTGGAAGGCGCAGCCCGTCGGCATCTCCAGCAGGTTGGGCGGCAGGCCCTTGATCGCGTAGAGCTCCTGGCCCTTGTGGTCCACCCGGGGGATCGACTCCAGCAGCCCCTTCGAGTAGGGGTGGGCCGGGTTCTTGTACAGGTCGTGCACCGGGGCGTTCTCGACGATGCGCCCGCCGTACATGACCGCGATCTTGTCCGCGACGTCGGCGACGACGCCGAGGTCGTGGGTGATCAGAATCAGGCCCATGTTGCTGTCGCGCTGCAGCTCCGCGAGCAGGCCCATGATCTGGGCCTGGACGGTCACGTCGAGCGCGGTGGTCGGCTCGTCCGCGATCAGGATCTCCGGATCGAGCGCGATCGCCATGGCGATCATGATGCGCTGCCGCATGCCGCCGGAGAATTGGTGCGGGAAGTCGTTGACCCGGTCCCTGGCGGCCGGGATCCGCACCCGGTCCATCAGCTCGACGGCCTTCTTCTTGGCCTCCGCCCGCGACGTGCCGCGGTGCATGCGGAACATCTCGGCGATCTGCCAGCCGACCGGGAAGACCGGGTTCAGCGCGGACAGCGCGTCCTGGAAGACCATGGAGATGCCCTCTCCGCGGATCTTCCTGCGCTGGTCCTCGGGGAGCTTGAGCAGGTCGACGCCCCGGAAGCGGATCTCGCCCCCGGTGATCTTTCCCGGGGGCATGTCGAGGATGCCCATGATGGTCTGGGCGGTGACGCTCTTGCCCGAGCCCGACTCGCCCAGCACGGCGAGGGTCTCGCCGGCGTCCACACTGTAGGTCACGCCGTTGACGGCCTTGGCCACACCCGCGCGGGTGCGGAACTCGACGTGGAGGTCGTCCACCTCCAGCAGGGCGCCGCCGTGGGAGCCTCTGCCCACCTGCTCGGAAAGCACTTCCGTCACTCGCTGTGCCTCCTCATCGAAGCTTCGGGTCGAGGGCGTCGCGTACGGCTTCGCCGAGCATGACGAAGGTCAGCACGCACAGGGACAGGAACGCGGCCGGGAAGAACATGGCGTGCGGCCCGGTCCTGAGGTAGTCCTTGTGGTCGGCGATCGCGATGCCCCAGGAGATGACCGGCGAGCGCAGGCCGATGCCGAGCAGCGACAGCGTGGCCTCGGCGCCGATGAAGCTGCCGATCGTGATCGTCGCGTACACGAGGATCGGCGCCAGCGAGTTCGGCAGCAGGTGCCTGAAGATGATCCGCACCGGTCCGGCTCCGAGCGCCCTGGCGGCCTGCACGTAGTCCTGGTGCTTGGCCTGGATGACGGCCGAGCGGGCGATGCGCATCAGGATCGGCCAGCCGAGCAGGGCCAGTACGATGATCACGACCGCCATGATCGTCGCCTTGCCGGGGTTCGACTGGGCCGGCGCGATGGTGCCGAGGATGATGATCGCGCCCAGCACGTACGGCAGGCCGAGGAACATCTCACCGACACGGGAGATGATCGCGTCCAGCCAGCGCCCGAAGTAGGCGGCCACCACGCCCGTCAGGCCACCGAGCAGGACGGTGGCCAGCGTGGCCAGCACGCCCACGATGATCGAGGTGCGGGCGCCGTAGATGGTCCTGGCCCACACGTCCCGGCCCTGCAGGTCGTAGCCGAACCAGGCGTCCGAGCTCGGCAGCTCCATGCTCTTGGCGAGCGTGGCGTACTCCGGGTCCTTGTGCGTGAACAGCGACGGGAAGGCCGCCATCACGAGGAACACGATCAGCATCACGAGCGAGACCCAGAAGATCTTGCGCCGCTTCAGGATGTCCCACGTGTCGCGCCAGAGGCTGCGCTGGCTGTCCCGGACCGCGACCGGGCTCGCCGTCGGCTCGTCCGCGCCCTTGATCAGATCTTGCGTCGCGGTCGGGTCACTCATAGCGGATCCTCGGGTCGAGCACGCCGTAGAGGAGGTCGACGAGCAGGTTGGAGATCAGGTACACGAGCACGAGCAGCGTGGCCACGGGGACCACGATCGTGTAGTCCTGGCCGTTGATGGCCCGCCACAGCAGGCCGCCGATGCCGTGGATGTTGAAGATGCCCTCGGTGATGATGGCGCCGGACATCAGCGAGCCGACCTCGGTGCCGAGGAACGTCAGCACCGGGATGAGCGAGTTGCGCAGCAGATGGATCCCGACCACCCGCCGGTTGGTCAGCCCCTTGGCCACGGCCGTGCGCACGTAGTCGGCGCGCAGGTTCTCCACGATGCTCGTACGGGTGAGCCGCGCGGTGAACGCCATGTTGAGGCTGGCCAGCACGAGCGCGGGGACGATCAGCTCGGGAACCGTCGCCGCGTCCGTCACGGTCGGCTCGATCACGTGCAACTGCACGCCGAGCACCCACTGGAGCAGGTAGGCGGTGACGAAGATCGGCAGCGAGAGGAGGAACAGCGTGGAGAGCGTCACCACGTTGTCGGTGAAGCCGCCGCGCTTGAGGCCCGACAGCACGCCGGCGCCGATTCCGATGATCGCCTCGAAGAGCACCGCCATCAGCGCGAGCCTGATGGTGATCGGCCAGGCGTCGCCGAGCTGGCTCGCCACCGAGACGCCGTTGAAGTCGGTGCCCAGGTTGCCGGTGAGCAGGTTCTTCAGGAAGCTCCAGTACTGCACCAGGATGGGCTGGTCCAGCCCGAACTGCTCGCGCATGGCCGTGACATAGCTGTCCGGACAGGGCCGCTGGCCGCATCTCCCGGCGAACGGATCACCCGGGAGCTGCCAGACCATGTAGTTGATGATGAAGGTCGTGCCCAGCACGACAGGCACGAGTTGCAGCAGGCGCCGGATCGCGTATCGGCCCATGCGCACCTCCGATCTGACGCTAAAGGTCGTACATGCGCCCCCCGTGGGTCAACACGGGAGATCGCGAATGGACAGCCCACGAGGCCGGCCCCGGTGGGGAACCGGCCTCGGGGGGTTCACCTACGAGCTGTCCCTACGCTTCCTTGATCGCGATCGACAGCGGGTCGAGCACGCCGAAGGGGGTGACCTTCACGCCGGTCACCCACTTGGAGGTACCGGCCTGCAGTCCGTACGACCACAGCGGAATCGCGGGCATGTCCTGCTGCAGCATAGCCTCGGCCTCCTGGTAGAGGGCGTTGGCCTGCGCGGGGTCGGTGGCGGTGTCGGCCTCGTGGAGCTTCTTGTCGAGCTCCTTGTTGCTGTAGAGACCGTCGTTGGAGGAGGCGCCGGTCTTGTACAGCGGGTTCAGGAAGTTCTCGATGTGCGGGTAGTCCATCTGCCAGCCGGTGCGGAACGCGCCCTTGATCTTGTGCTGGGTGATGGTGTCACGCAGCTCGGCGAAGGTGGGCATGTCCTTGTGCACGAACTTCACGCCGGCGTCGGGACCGAAGGCCTGGTTGATGCTGTTGACCGTGGCCTCGATCCACTCCTTGTGAGTGCCGTCGGCGTTGGACCAGATCGGGAACTCGGCCGGCGGGGTGTAGCCCTCGGACTTGGCCTTGGCGAGGTACTCCTTGGCCTTGGCGGGGTTGTAGGTGCACAGGTCGCCGCAGGCGCCGTCCTTGAAGCCCTCGACGATCGGGGAGACCCAGCCGTTGATGGGCACGCGGCCCTTGTTGAAGATCTTGTCGGTGATCGTCTTCCGGTCGATCGCGTACGACACGGCCTTGCGGAAGTCCGCGTTGCCGCCGAACTCCTTGTCGTACAGCGGGAAGGTGATCGTCTGGATGACGCCCTGCTGGCCGTCGATCGCGCGGTCGCCGAGGTCGGTCTTCCACTTGTCGCCGGCGAGGGCCGACGGCGGGATCAGCTCGGTGAAGTCGAGGTTGTTGGAGACCAGGTCCGCGTACGCCGCGTTGTCGTCCTTGTACATCTTGTAGACGATCTTCTTGACCTTGGGCTTCTCCGGCCCGGGGTAGTCGGGGTTCGCCTCGACGATGATCTGCGAGTTGTGGTCCCACTGCACGAACTTGAAGGGACCGTTGGTGACCGGCTTCTGCGCGAAGCCCTTCGGGTCCTTGAAGAAGGCGTCGGGAAGCGCCGCGAAGCTCGTGTAGCCGAGCTTGGTGCGGAACACGGCGACGGGCGCGGTCAGCGTGACCTTGAAGGTGAGGTCGTCGACGACCTCCAGACCCTCCAGCTTGTCGGTCTCCGGCTTCGGGGCCTCCTTCGGCCCGTCGGGGCCGTCGGGGTCCTGCGTGTTGACCTTGTCGAAGCCCACGATGTCACCGAACCAGAAGCTGCCGAGCTGGGCGTTCGGCGAGTAGGCGGTGTAGTTCCAGGCGTCGACGTAGTTCTTCGCGGTGACCGGCGTACCGTCGGTCCACTTCAGACCGGGCTTGAGCTTGATCGTCCACACCTTGTTGTCGGTGGTCTCGATCGACTCCGCCTGGTCGAGCTCGGGAGCGGCCGTGTCCGAGTTGTACTTGACGAGGCGGCTGTACACGAACTCATTGATCGTGCCACCGCAGGTCTCGTTGATGTTTCCGGGGACGAAGCCGGTCTGCGGCTCACAACCACGGATGTAGACGGTCCCCGTGGCGGCCCGGGGGTTGTCCCCGCCGCCGCTACTGGAACCGCCGCCCCCGCCGCACGCGGCGACGCCGAGCGCAAGCAGCGCGGTGCCGGTGGCGATCTTCGCGCCCTTAGTCACGCGCATAGTGGATTGGTCCTCCCTCTAAGGATGGGCGTTCGCGCTGGTTAGCACCCGGTTTGCCGGGCATCGTCAAACCAGCTGACGTCCTGCCAGTCGTCCGGAGCATCCCTTACCGGACGCACCAGAGGAGTCTCCGGCACGTTGCAGTTCGGTCACACGTGCGTCAGTCGGGCGTCACACACATTCCTGTGAGCCCAACCTTAAATGCCCAGCACGGCATCAAACTCCCCTTTAGAGTACATATACCGACAGGCGGCGAGTCCTTTGACCGAGGGTGAGGGCGACACCCGCGCCCCGGTCCCCGGATCAGGATGTCCTGGGCTACCTTTGACCAGTCGCAGCCACGTTCGGTGCGACAGCCGTCCCACCGACCTCCATCCAATAGAGTCCATGCCATGAGCCAGCCGGAATCCGCGCTCGCGGAGGCCCAGGGTGGCGGCCGAGCCCCGGAGTCGCTGGCCGCGCTCGCCGAGCGTCACGGACTACGACGCGCCATCGCACGCCCCAGCATGCCCGCCTACCTGCGCCAACTGTGGGACCGGCGGCACTTCATCCTCACGTACGCCACCTCGCGCAACGTCTCCAAGTATTCCGAGTCGATGCTCGGGCAGCTCTGGCAGGTGCTGACCCCGCTGCTCAACGCCGCGGTGTACTGGCTGATGTTCGGCGTCATCCTCGGGCAGAGCAAGTCGATCGAGAACTACCCGGCGTTCCTCATCACCGGGGTCATGGTATTCACCTTCACCCAGCGCACGGTGATCAGCGGGGCGAAGTCCATCTCGTCGAACCTGTCCCTCATCCGGGCACTCCACTTCCCGAGGGCCGCCCTCCCGCTGGCGTACACGATCCAGGAGCTCCAGCAGCTCGGCTACTCCATGGCCGTGCTCGTCCTCCTGGTGCTCGTCACCGGAGAGCCGGTGAGCTGGCTCTGGCTGCTGATCCCCGTCACGCTGCTCATGCAGCTCGTCTTCAACATCGGCATGGGCATGTTCATGGCCCGCCTCGGCGCGTTCATGCGGGACATGAACCAGCTGCTGCCGTTCATCACCCGCACCTGGCTGTACGCCTCCGGCGTCTTCTACGAGATCGACGACCGCACCAAGGACCTGCCGGACTTCCTCCGCTGGGCGCTGGAGTTCAACCCCGCCGCCGCCTACATCGAGTTCATGCGCGACCTGCTGATCTACCAGCGGTTCCCCGAGCGCTGGGCGTGGGTTACCTGTCTATTCTGGGCAGTGTTCGCACTGATCGTCGGCTTCTGGTACTTCTGGCGGGCCGAGGAGAGGTACGGCCGTGGCTGAGCTGACCAAGGAGCTGTCGCAGGTGGCGCCCCAAGACTCGAAGACGCAGCACCCCGAGACGCAGAACTCCAACGATTCCACAGTCGGAACCCCGACCGTCATCGTCGACGACCTCCACATCGTCTACAAGGTGTACGGCTCGGCCGGCGACGCCGAGAAGGGCAACGCGGCCAGCGCGCTGATGCGCATCCTGCGGCGGCAGGGCCGGCCGCAGATGAAGGAGGTCCACGCCGTCAAGGGCGTGAGCTTCGTCGCCCACCACGGCGACGCCATCGGCATCATCGGCCGCAACGGCTCGGGCAAGTCGACGCTGCTGCGCGCGATCGCCGGCCTCCTCCCCCCGCACAAGGGCGCCGTCTACACCAACGGCCAGCCGTCACTCCTCGGCGTCAACGCGGCCCTCATGAAGGAGCTGACGGGCGAGCGCAACATCATCCTCGGCTGCTACGCGATGGGCATGTCGCCGAACGAGGTGCGCGAGAAGTACGACGAGATCGTGGACTTCTCCGGCATCGGAGACTTCGTCCAGTTCCCCATGTCGACGTACTCGTCCGGCATGGGCGCCCGGCTGCGCTTCGCCATCTCCTCCGCCAAGACGCACGACGTGCTGCTCATCGACGAGGCCCTCGCCACCGGTGACCGCGAGTTCAAGAAGAAGAGCCAGCAGCGCATCAAGCAGATGCGCGAGTCCGCCGGCACGGTCTTCCTGGTCGCCCACAACCTCGACGTGATCGAGGAGACGTGCAACCGGGTGATCTGGCTGCACAAGGGAAAGATCAGAATGGAAGGCGACCCCCAGGAGGTCCTGGAGGCGTACAACAAGGCCTGAGAGAAACGGAGGGGCGACCGTGCCGACGCCGCCACCGATACCGTACGACCATCTGCCCGAGGTGCCCGCGCTGACCGTTCAGAGCGACGACGTGCGCGACGGCGAGCGGCTCCCCGAGGCCCACGTGTTCAACGGCTGGGGCATGAGCGGGCAGAACGTCTCCCCGCACCTGCGCTGGTCGGGCGCCCCCGAGGGCACCAAGAGCTACGCCGTCACCTGCTTCGACCCGGACGCGCCCACGGGCAGCGGATTCTGGCACTGGGTGCTGTACGACATCCCGGCCACCGCCGCCGAACTGCCGGCCGGCGCGGGCAACGGCCCCGACTTCAAGGGGCTGCCGGAGGGCGCCAAGCACGCGCGCAACGACTTCAGCACCAAGGAGTACGGCGGAGCGGCGCCGCCACCCGGCCATCCGCACCGCTACCTGTTCGCCGTGCACGCCCTGGGCGTGGAGTCCCTCGGCGTGGACACCGACACGCCGCCGGCCGTGGTGGGCTTCAACATCACCGCCAACACCCTCGCCCGCGGCTATATCGCACCTGTGTACGAAACCTGATGCGCGAGGGCCGCTCGTTCCACTATGATTCGAACGGAAATTCGACATAGGGGAGGAGCGGATGAGCGACCTGGCGACGGCGATCGACAATCTGGCCGCCGAAGATCCCTCGGAGCTTCCCGTCGGGCTGATCGCCGAGCAGCTCATCGAGCTGCACTGGCAGATGGCCCGCCTGCAGGCCCAGATCGCCAGGCGCACCCACCTGCGCGCCTGTTTCGACTCGCCGAACTCCCCGAACTAAGAGGGTCGGCTGAGCCTGCCACGTGCGCCCGGGCGCCCGCCGCACCGGCGCGTACGCTCTGCGGGGTGCACCCTGGCGCGACGCCGGACGGCCGGCGCCCCTCGGGGGCGCCGGCCGCTTTCGTCATCGACGTCTTTCCGATGGTCCTGTCGTACGCGGGAGACCTCCGGTGCCGCCCGGCATGCCGGCTCGACGGCGACGGAGGCCCCCTTAGGCGTGGGTCACCTGCCGTATCCACCCTGGCGCGCGGTCGGCGGCGCGACGTCCGCCACCGTGCCCGGGGCGGACGAGACCGCGCTCGACGCGGCGGCGTCCGCCGTGGCCGACGCGGAGGTGGCGAGCTCGGCCGCCGCCCCCGTCGTCGCGGCGGCTCCCTGCGCCGGAGCGTCCGTGGTGTTCCGGACGGTCCTGGTGACCGCGTGGGCGTTGGCGTCGGCCCGGGCGGCGGCCTCGGCGGCCGTCGTCTGGGTGCTGCTCATGGCGCGGTCGGCCGGAGTCTCGCACGGCACCAGCGCCAGCAGGCCGCCCGCGCTGCCGCCGGTCGCCGCGACGGCGCCCTTGAGGCTGAGCAGCGCGTTGAGCCTGGCGGTGACGTTGAGCCCGGCGCGGACCGCGGCGCCCGCGGTGGCGACGGCCGCAGCCGAGGCGTCCACGGCGGCGGCGGTCTGGCCGGAGACGGCGACGACCGGCTTGCCGACCTGGGCGACGACGCCCGCGGCGACGTTCGCCTTGGCGACGAGAGCCGCGTTGACGTCCGCGACCGCGACCAGGGCGGCCGACAGGTGGGCCTCCAGCCTGGCGACGACGTTGGCGTTGACGGTGACGGCGGCGTCGGCCACGATGTCGGCCGCGATGTCGGCGGCCGCGCTGATCTGCGCGTTGGCCTCGGCGGACAGACTGGCCGTCACGGTGCCGGCGAGATTCGCGACCGCGACGAGGTGGGCCCTGATGTCAGCGGTCAGGTTCACCGCCACCTCGGCGGCCGCGTCGGCCTGCGCGACGACGCCGCCCGTCGCCCCGGCGACGGCCGTGCCCTGCAGATCGGCCAGAAGCCTCGCCAGCGTCGCGACCCGGTGCTCGGTGCACTTCTGAGCGCACACGTCGGCCTGCGCGGGCGCGGCCAGCATGCCGGCGATGCCGATCGTGACGGCGACGACGGCTGTCCTAACCACTCGTTTCATTGACTTGCCCCCGGTTCATATTCCTTTTCACGAGAGTGGGAATGACGAACCCAAGAACCCCCGTGCGTCGGCGAGCACGCCGACAAAGACGTCGGCATTTCTATCACTGCCGATCACGGTGGAAAGCCCTGCTGACCAGGGGATGCCCGTCGGGCAGCCCGCCGGGAAAGTCGGTATATCGAGCACCGGACGACCACTTCGCGGTCACCCCAATCCCGCCTCTGGAGAAAGTGACGGTAAACACGGGCCCAGGCGTCGCGGCAGATCTTTCCGCTCACTTTTAGCGACGCGCCGACGGACGTCGCGACACGGCCGGAGCGGGGCCGGCCATGAACCCGCCCTATCGCGACATATCTCGATAAGAGCTACGCTGGCGAGGTGACCTCCCTCACACCGTACGCGGGCGACGATCCCGCACAGCGCGCTTCGGACGCCGACCGCGACCGGATCGCGGCCGTCCTCGGCGAGGCGCTGGCCACCGGCCGCCTGACGAGCGTCGAACACGCCGACAGGCTCGACGCCGCCTACAGCGCTGTGACCATCGGCGACCTCGCGCCCCTGATCAAGGACCTGCCCGAGGCGCCTCACGCGCCGGCCACGCTCTCCACGGAGCGGCACCGGGTCTCCGCCGTGTTCAGCAAGATCATACGGCGCGGGCGCTGGGTCGCCGGGCGGCACACCGAGCTCAGCTCGGTCTTCGGCGCGCTGATCGTGGATCTCAGCGACGCGGTCCTGCCCGGCCGTGAGGTGACGCTGGAGCTGAACTCCTTCTGCGGCAAGCTCATCGTCACCGTGCCGGCCAACGCCAGGGTGGTCGACGAGGGCAGCGCGGTCTTCTCGAAACGCTCGGTGACCGGCGGGGACGGCGACGGCGACGGCCCGCTGATCCGCGTGACCGGCAACGCGCGCTTCGGCAAGATCGTGGTCTACCGCGGGACCCCTCGCTGACGGCCTACGATGCGGCCATGCAGCCCGCCGGCCGTGCGCTGCCCGTGGCCCTCGACGCCATGGGCGGCGACAACGCGCCCGAGGAGATCGTCGCGGGAGCCGTACAGGCCGTGCGGGAGCGCGGCGTGCCCGTCGTGCTCGTCGGTCATCCCCGCCTGCTCTACCAGGAGCTGGCCCGGCACGACGCGGTCACCGAGATCCCCATCGTGCGCGCCGAGGAGGCGCTGGCGATGGACGAGGGCGCGCTGGCGAGCCTGAGAAGGCCCCGTTCCAGCATCGCCATCGCCTGCCATCTCGTACGGCGCGGCGACGCCTGCGCGGTCGTGTCCGCGGGATCGACGGCGGGCGTCGTCGCCACCGGCCGGCTGCGGCTGCGGGCCCAGCAGGGAGTCGTACGCCCCGCGATCGCGGTCGGCCTGCCGACCCTGCCCCAGCCGACCGTGCTGCTCGACGCGGGCGCCACGGCCGACGCCAAGCCGGAGATGCTGGTGCAGTTCGCCCACCTCGGCGTGGCGTACGCCGAGACGGCGCTCGGCATGCGGCGTCCCCGCGTCGGTCTGCTCACGATCGGCGCCGAGGTGGAGAAGGGCAACAAGCTCGCCAAACGGGCTCACGAACTGCTCGCCGCCACACCCGGCATCGACTTCACCGGCAACGTCGAGGGGCACGACCTGCTCATACGGAAGGTCGACGTGGTCGTCACCGACGGGTTCACCGGCAACGTGGCGCTCAAGACCGTCGAGGGCACCGTACGCTACGCCTTCGAGCAGTTCAGGGAGACGATCGCGGGGAGCCGGGTGGCCAGGCTCGGCGGGATGCTGCAGCGCGCCCGGCTCCGGGAGCTGGCCGGCCGACTCGATCCCGAGGCGCACGGCGGGGCCGTACTGCTCGGCCTCAACGGCACCGTGGTGATCGCACACGGCTCGTCGCGGGCGCGCGGCGTGGCCGCCGCCTGCGAGCTCGCGGCCCGCCTGTCGGCCCAGGGCATCGTGGCCAGGATCGGTGAGCGGATCGCCTCCACCAACAAGTCGCACCGCCGCTGGTGACCACCGAATATGGAACGGCGGGCCGAAGGCGCACGCCGATAAGCTTGGTGCATGACCGACCCGCAGCTCGTGCTCACCGAGCGGGTCCAGCAGGCGCTGGGTTCCGCCTTCGGTCCGGAGCACGCCACCGAAGACCCGCTGATCAGGCCCTCCCAGTTCGCCGACTACCAGGCGAACGTCGCACTCAGCCTGGCCAAGCGGCTCCGACGTGCCCCGCGGGAGGTCGCCCAGGCCATCGCCGACCACCTCGACACGGCCGACGTGAGCGTGGAGGTCAGCGGGCCCGGGTTCCTCAACCTGACGCTGCGCGACGGCTGGATCGCCGAGCAGGCCGCGCAGCGGCTGCGCGACGAGCGCCTCGGCGTGCCGCAGCCGGCCCCGCAGACCGTGATCGTCGACTACTCCGCGCCGAACGCCGCCAAGGAGATGCACGTCGGCCACCTGCGCACCACGATCGTCGGCGACACCCTCGCGCGCACCCACGAGCACCTGGGCAACCAGGTGATCCGGCAGAACCACCTCGGTGACTGGGGCACGCAGTTCGGCATGCTCATCGAGCACCTCCTCGACATCGGCGAGGAGGAGGCGCTCGGCATGCTGGCGGCCGGCGACGGCAACGCCTTCTACCAGGCGGCGCGGCACAAGTTCGACAACGACCCCGAGTTCCAGCAGCGGTCCCGCCGCAGGGTGCCGCTGCTGCAGGGCGGCGACCCGGAGACCCTGCGTCTGTGGCGCGAGTTCATCGACTACAGCAACCGCTACTTCACCAAGGTCTACCGGACGCTCGGTGTCACGCTGACCGACGACGACATCGCCGGCGAGAGCATGTACAACCCCATGCTCCCCGACGTCTGCGACGAGCTGGAACGCACGGGCGTGGCCGAGATCAGCGAGGGCGCGCTGTGCGTGTTCCCGCCCGGCTTCAAGGGCCGGGACGACCAGCCGCTGCCGCTCATCGTGCGCAAGAGCGACGGCGGATACGGCTACGCCACGACCGACCTCGCCGCGATCCGCTACCGCGTGCGCGACCTGAAGGCCGACCGCATCCTGTACGTCGTGGGCGCCACCCAGTCGCTCCACTTCCAGATGGTCTTCGCCGCGGCGCGAATGGCCGGCTGGCTGCACGACGACGTCAAGGCGGAGCACGTCCAGATCGGCAGCGTGCTCGGCAGCGACGGCAAGATGTTCAAGACCCGCAGCGGCGCCTCGATCAAGCTCACCGAGCTGCTGGACGAGGGGGTCGTCCGGGCCGAGGCCGTCATCGCCGACCGCGGGTACGACCCGGAGGCCCGCCGGCAGATCGCGCGCCAGGTCGGCATGGGCGCCGTCAAGTACGCGGACCTGTCGGTCAGCCACGACAGCGAGTACGTGTTCGACTTCGACCGCATGCTCGCCCTCACCGGCAACACCGGGCCGTACCTCCAGTACGCCACCGCCCGCATCCGGTCGATCTTCCGCAACGGCGGGATCGAGCCGGAGTCGGTCACCGGCCCGATCACGCTGGGCCATCCGGCCGAGAGGGCGCTCGCGCTGCAGCTGCTCGGCTTCGGCTCGGTCGTCGCCGCCGTCGCCCAGCTGTCCGAGCCGCACCGGCTGTGCAACTACCTGTTCGACCTGGCCCAGGCGTTCACCTCGTTCTACGAGAGCTGCCCGGTCCTCAAGGCCGAGGAGGAGTCCGTACGGCAGTCGCGTCTGGCTCTGTCGGCGCTCACCCTGCGTGTGCTGCTGCGCGGGCTCGACCTGCTCGGCATCGAAGTCCCCGAGCGGATGTGAGCGGGGTGCCGGATTCCGCTTCGGCGGACACGGGGGAAGGTCTTCCCGGCGCCTCCGAAACCGCAGGCGCCGTCTCCGAGGCCGGGGATGGCGTCTGCGAAGCCGGGGATGGCGTCTGCCAGGCCGGGGATGGCCTCCCCGCGCGAGCACGGCTGGCCGCCCCTGCCGCCGCTCCCCGATGCAGGGCGGCCCGGCCTTCCTGTTTCCGCGGGTCAGGCCTGTCCACGGCGCGCCTCGTCCATGACTGTCGCACCAAGCGTCTAGTCTGGCGCGGTCAAGGGAGTGCCAGCCGACCCCTCGGGGAGCGTTCCGCGTGAGCATGGACCTGACCACGAGTCCGGACCCTGGAAACCTGGCCGAGGCCACGGAGCTGCACCGCTACGCCGAGGCGCTGATCGTCAGCCTGGCGGCGGACGGAACCGCGCCCGACCTGCCGCCGGGGATCACCGACGTGCCGGGCTACTGGCTGGGGCCCGCCGTCAAGGCCCTCGTCCTCATCATGTCCGGCAAGGACGCCCTGGAGCCGCTGGCCCTGGCCAACGAGTTGGACGAGCGGCGCACCGCCTTGTTCCTCTGTCTGGCCCTCGCCGTCTGCGGCCACGGCGACCGGATCCACGCCTCCTGGCTGGGCACCGCCTTCGGCGACCTGTCCGAGGACCGTCCCGTGACTCCCGGCCAGCGGGCGCTGTGGCTCGCCGCCGCCCGTGGGGCGTACGGGCCGGTCGGCAAGATCTTCGTACTGCGCAAGCTCGACGCGGTGGACGTGCCGGCCACCGACGACCGATGGCTGAAGGCCCTCGTGCCCGGTCTGCCGGAGACGTCTGTGCCCGCCTCTCTGGAGGCGTTCCCGGAACTGGCGAAGGTCACCGAGATCGAGCGGTCACTTCAGGCGTCGGCGACCCTGCGCCGTCTGCTCGAACGCTGCACCGAGATCACCTCCACACGGCAGGCCGGCGAGGTCACCAAGGTCGTACGCGGCACGGTTTGGGCCGAGGACGAGCCGCTGGCCGTGCTCCGCTCCCTGGCAGGCCACGGTGGCCAGGAAGGGCCGCTGAGCTCGCTCACCGGGCATCTGCTGCAGGACCTGGGTCCCGACGCCGATCCCCACATGGCCGCGCTCGCCCTGCATGTGGCGGCGCCGGCGATCAGGGCGGCGGCGGAATCCCTCGTCGAGACGGTGAACGAGCCCCCGCCCGACACCCTGGACGTGCCGATCCTCGGCTATCCGATCAAACTCAGGCCCGAGGGCCCCGACCAGGAGTCGATGGCGGCGGCCGAACAGCGGCTCGTCACCGAGTGCGTGCCGAGGCGCACCCGGCCCTGGCCCGGATACGTCCTCCTGGTCCTCGCCGTCGTCGTCCTCGTCGCCGGGTTCGTGATCTCACCGCCACTCGCCCTCGTCGGCCTGTTGGTCGCCGCCGTGGGCGGGCACCTGCTGTGGCGGCACCGCGTCCGGGAGCACTCCGACGTGCGGTACGTCCAGACACGGGCGGGCAAGCTCGCCGACCTCGCCGACAAGGCCGTCTGGGCCCTGCACGAGTACGCCAGGGAGTCGGAGGAGCGCGCCTCCGCAGCCGCCCGCGACCTGGCCGAGGTGTCCACACTCCTGCGCCGGGGCCCACGGGCGGCGTAGGGACGCCTGAGCCGGTGCGTCTGCAGACCGCGCAGGACGGACGGTCGGCGCCTGGCTTGGCCCCGGATCTCGTGTGCTGGGCGCGGATCTCGTGGGAGGCCGACGCCTGGCTGGCCGCAGACCGCGCGGGAGGGCGACGCCTGGCGCTGGGGCCAGCCGATTGCCTAGCGGGCCAGCCGATTGCCTAGCGGGCCAGCCGATTGCCTAGCGGGCCGGCTGACTGCCTAGCGGGCCGGCTGACTGCCTGGCGGGCCAGCCGATTGCCTGCGCCGGCTCCGCGGACGACCGTGCCCGCCGACCGAGTGGGCGGCGGGCACAGGACTCGAACTCGCACCGGCCTGTTCAGGCGGTGGAGACCTCCACCGTCGCCGGAGTGATCAAAAAGACCTTGTCCGCGATCCGCTCGATACGTCCCTCACAGCCGTAGGCCAAGCCCGCGGCGAAGTCCACCATCCGCGTGGCCTCCGCCGTCGACATGCTCGCCACGTCCATGACCACCGTATGGCCCTCGCGGAAGTGCCGGCCGATCGTCAGGGCGTCGTCATACTTCTGCGGGCGGACCATGACAATACGGGCCGGGTCGGTGTTGGGCTGCCAGCGCTTGGCGGCCCGCTCGGCCGCCGGCATCCAGTCGTCCTCGTACTCGTCCTCGGCATAGGTCTCGTCGTCGTACTGCTCTGCCCCACCCAGGCCAAGGTAGCTCGCCACCTTGCGCACAGCCCCCATCGGTTCGTCCTTTTCCGGCTTGTCCTTTTCCGGGCTCGTCCCGACATGCGGGACCGTAATCGACGATTCAGCAAACCCCCGCCGACACGCCCGGCCGTTTAAGTGTTGTTGGCTGGATAATGTGGAGGCCGGGCATGTGTGTCTTCATCGTCAATTCCGTCAGCCCTTCCAGGGTAACTCGCGAACCCGTCTACCCCATGGAACCCTTCGCAAACATTTCTCACAGTCACCTCGAACGACGGCACGCCTTCAGTAGATCACAACGGACGCCGCCGATGCGTGGTTCCCGAAATACGATCTTGCTGGTAGAGCCCGGTACGCCGCCCCGGAGAGGCGCGAATCAGGGCGGCGCCAATGAAGATCAGATTGCGCGTGAGACAGTCCCGAATTCGCGTTTCGAAAACATTTTCGACAGTGGCGGGACGACATTGATCATCGCTCTCCACGCGCCAGTCCGCGAACGGCAGCGACCGCAATTGGGGGACCGGCCAGGGGAAACTCTTTCCTCGCAGCGCCTCCCGCGGAACCGATATCGAGCACCATTTCGTCCGTCCCACGGTTTTCGAAGCGGAACCGGCCCGCATCCTGCTCAGGCTCCACGAGGGGAGCACGAAGATGCCGACGAGGGTTGTGGAGCCGGTGACGCCGAACCGCATCTCCGACCTCGCGGCTGATGAGAGACACCGGCGACGCAACATGCTGGTGGCCGATGCCAGTTCTCCGCCAGCAGACGGTACAGGGCGTCGTCGGCCACCGTACGGACACCGCGGCCTAGAACGGTAGGCGACAGTCACCCACGCACCCTCAGGCCGGGAGCGGCGAACCCACAGCCGTGATCTCTCCAGGAGCACCCGCCGATTCTCTCGTGCGTACAGTCGGCCGGTCGATGGCCCCCGCCCCTGAATTTCAGGGCTCGGCACGGCGCGTCGGCTCACGGCGTCTGCGTGGAGGTAGAAAGGCCGACAGAGTCCTCAGCTGTCCCGATGGGGGGCGGCGGGACAAGGGCTCCGGGCGTAGGAAGGTCGCCCTCTGCCTGTCGACCTCGGGCGTGCCCTCGACCGTCGGTTCCGGCATCTCGCCGGCGCCGCTGGAGACAGCCTGTGGGTCTCGTGATGGGGTGTTTTGGTCGGGTGAGTTGGGGCGTCGGTCGGGTTGAGACGTCACTTGGGTTGGGACGGCGTTTGAGGTGGAACGGCGTTTGAGGTGGAACGGGGATGTCGTTTGGGGTGGGACGTGGTTTGGGTTGGGACGTCACTGCGCCGGTCGGAAGGTCCGGTCCTCGCGAAGCCCGCTCCGCTGGGCCTTCGCTGCGGTCCTCCCTCCCGCCCGCTCCGTTCCTCCCCTGTGCCAGCTCCCGCCCCACCCCTGGGCGGCCCCCCGCCCCCCGTCAGCCAGCTATGGCGCCGGCCTCCGCCAGTCCCCGCGTGGCGTGCAGTCGCACCCCGGGAACGCCGTCACCACTCCCCGCGGACACCCTCACGCACGCCCCGGAACGCACCCCGCCGCCCGTCCACGCGCTTCTCGGATTCACGCACTCCCGGGGTCCACACACTCCCGGAACCACGCACCCCTGTGGCGTCGGCCCCTGAACATGCGAAAACCCCGGCCACACCCGGCCGGGGCAACACACCACCCACCACACCCCACCAGCAGGACCCCGAGGAGAAACTCCCCGGGAAATGCGGAAGGGCCACCCAACAAGGATGGCCCTTCCGTATTCAAAAGATTGTCCGGCGGTGTCCTACTCTCCCACACCGTCCCCGGTGCAGTACCATCGGCGCTGGCAGGCTTAACTTCCGGGTTCGGAATGTAACCGGGTG